>JASFLR010000020.1:0-12740 GCA_050117995.1 Anaerolineae bacterium | reverse complement strand
ATGCCAAGCTTGCCATCGACAGCGAGATTGCCCTGATGCTGAAGCGGATCGCACGAGGGCTGGAGTTCAGCGAGGAGAACCTGGCCCTTGATGACCTGGCTGAAGTAGGACCTGGGGGCAACTTTGTGGGAATCCGTCACACGCTCAAGCGGGCCCGTACTACAGCTGTCCTGCCGCGGATTGCAGATCGTGCCTCCCGCTCTCGGTGGCAATCCGAAGGTGCGCTCGACAGCCAAGCCCGCGCCCTCAAACAGGTGCGCGACATCTTGCGGCGCGACAACCCGGCAGTCTTTTCGCCTGAAGTCGATGCCTTAATCCGTGCCCAGTTCCAGGATCTGGTGGCAGGGGACTCGTCGCCGTTGGGAGAGTTTGCGTCCGAACGGGCAGTGAGCGCTCAGCGTGGCTGAAATCTGGACTGAGAACGCGTTCTCCCGCCCTGGTCATTGGTACAAGGGCTGCCTGCACGTCCACAGTACTGCGTCTGATGGGCGCCTTTCCCCTGACGAGGTCCAGCAGTGGTACCGCAGCCGCGGCTATCACTTTGTGGCTCTGACTGACCACAATGTTCCCTCCCAGGCCCTCACCTTAACTGAGGACTGGATCACGTTGGCCGGTATTGAAATCGATGGCGTGGATCCGGTGCTTGGCCTGTATCACGTGGTAGGCATCGGCACTAACCTTCTGTGGCCCGCGCCAGGACCGGGCCGCTCTATGCAGGACACCGTCGACTGGCTGCGGGCTGTCGGTGCCCTGGTCTGCACTGCCCATCCCTACTGGAGCGGTCAGCGGTCGGCTGACTTGGTCGGCATCGAGGGCTGTTTCGCCCTGGAAGTCTACAACGGCGGTTGTGAAGTTGACGATGCCAAGGGTTTCTCGCACGTACATTGGGACGATGTGTTGGCTGCTGGGCGACGCCTGTGGGGTGTGGCTGTGGACGATGCTCACTGGCGAGATGGCGACCATGATGCGGGCCTGGGTTGGGTATGGGTCAAGGCACAAGAACTGACCCAGCAGGCGATCCTGGAAAGCCTGGAGGAGGGCTGGTTCTATGCGAGCTCCGGCCCTCAGATCCTTGACCTCTGTCTGGACGCTGATCGCAGGGAGATTGTAGTCCGCTGCTCTCCAGTGACTGCCATCGACTTTGTCGGCGACGGGCCGTTCAGCAAGCGCCAGCTGGCGCCCAAGGGCCAGTCGCTGACCGAGGCCAGATACCGCCTGCGGAAGCACCAAAGCTATGTACGGGTTGCGTGCCATGATGCCGATGGGGGTTGGGCTTGGAGCAATCCAGTCTTTCTGGTAGGAGACGAGCAGTGATGAGCAGCCATCCAAGGCGACCGCTGCCAGTGGATGTGATCTTTCATCCTGACTGGTGGCACGCCCACTATGGGCTGGATTTTGGCCCCGAGTTTCATTTTGACCCAGTGGCTCGCGTAGAGTGTGAAAGACGGATGCGCCAAGCGCTGTACGATCGCTTTGGCGACCTGGGCCTGGGGGAAGCAGAGGCAAAGCGGCGGCCGGTGGTCGGGCCGGTACACCTTGCGATCGGCTTTATCGTGCAGGCGATGCTGGGTTGCGATGTCCGTTTCTCGGAGGATGCTGCGCCATGGGTTCTGTGTGCTGAGCTGAGCGACAAAGAGGTCTGGGCCCTTGAGGTGCCCGCTCTCGAGACTACCAGCCCAATGCGCCAGACCATCCGCATGATGGATGCCCTGGAGGAGGAGTACGGCTATCTGGAGGGCGACATCCCCTGGGCCGGTGTGCAGAACGTCGCGCTGGATTTGCGAGGACAGCAGCTCTTCCTGGATTACTATGACAATCCCGAACTAGTTCACCATCTCTTTGGCATCATTGCTGCGACAATTCACCGCGTGGCCAGCTATGTCCGAGGCAGGACGGGTACCAGCTCTATCTCGCTCAACCGGATCGTGGCCAGCATCGATCCGCGGCTGAATCTGCACTCCAACTGCTCGGTACAGATGATCTCCAGGGCCACGTACGAGGAATTCCTCCTGCCTTGCGAGCGCTGGCTGGCCGAGCGGCTGCAGCCATACGGCATCCATCATTGCGGGGACAGCCTGGAGCGTGTAGTCCATGCATACGCCCAGGTGCCCGGGCTGGCGCACGTTGATGTGGGATGGGGCTCTGACGTGGCTGCCTGCCGAGAGGCACTGCCCGACGCTTGCTTTAGCCTGCGGCTGAATCCTGCCCGTCTGCGCGCACAGACTCCAGCCGAGGTTCGGAGCGACGTGGCCCGGCTACTTGAGGCAGCTGGTCCCTCCGACAAGGTTGCCGTCTGTTGTGTGGCCATGGATGCCGCTACACCGGATGAGAACGTCCGGGCCATTTTTGAGGCAGCCGAGGAATATCAGTACAGGGCTGGTCGGGCTGACAGGAGGCATCGATGATCGTGTATTTCGGGGACCGGCCGTTTGACGCTGAATGGGTCGCGTTCGACAAGGATGGCACGCTCATTGCGTTTGAGGTGATGTGGGGGCGATTGGCTGAGGCCTGGGTTGACCGGCTTGCGGGAGCGGCCGGACAGGGGACACTGCGGCAAGAGCTGTATCGCTCGCTGGGCTACGATCCGGTCCAACAGCGCACCAAACCACAGAGTCCTTTGGCCATTGCCACTACCGGCGAGCTGCAGACCATCATGGCGGTCACTCTCTATCGGCACGGCACGTCCTGGCCTGATGCCCACGAACGGGTCAGGTCGGCTATCGAAGCTGGTGATGAACTATCCCTCGCTGACCTTGTCCAATCTGCTGGCGATGTGGGAAGTTTGTTTGGGCGCCTGCGCGACGCTGGGATCGGTGTAGCTGTGGTGACGACAGATGCCAGGGCCGACACCGAGGAGACACTGCGTCTGCTGGGTGTGGATCATCTTGTAGATTCAGTGGTTTGCGGTGATGACGGTCTGGTCAGCAAACCTGCGCCCGACATGTTGCTGGCTGCCAGTGAGGGATTGGGACAGGGCCTAGAACGCTGTGCCGTGGTGGGCGACACATTGGGCGATCTTGGGATGGCGGAGCGAGCGGGCGCTGGGCTGAGGGTAGCGGTGCTAACCGGTGCCGGCGATCCAACCATCCTGGCCCAGCATGCTGATGTCGTCCTGGAATCGATCGACGATATCCGAGTCGCGGATGGGTTATGAAGGACAGTCGGCAGGAGAGATAGGGGGCATCTGAGTGCAGGGATTGGTTGCTGAAATGAGGCCGGTATGATTCGCAGGCGACTGCTGGTATGGTTTGTTGTGATTGCGCTGTTGCCCGTGATTGCTGTGGACATCGGTACATCACTGGTGAGCTATGTCCATCGCCGGCAGCAGTCGATCGGCCGGCTGGAGTCAGGGCCGGCACGCAAGGAGTTGGCTATCCAGAGATGGATCGAGTCATTGCGGCAGGAGCTGCTCGCTGCCTCCCAAACTGACTACTCGCCCAAGTTCGTGAATACTGCACTCCGGCTGGGCAACACGGGTTCCACAACTCCTGTTTCATTCTCTGGCATCTACATCAAGTGAGGGAAGTCTACTTCGCGAGGACCGTTTCGCAGCGATCGCAGTGGTCCCTATGGTTGGCCAGGACCAGCAGCCGATGGGTATCCTGGTTGGTCGCGCATCAGTGGAGGATCTGCACATCACCCTTGCCGAGGGTACGGGCTTGGGGAGACGGGCAAAGCGTATCTTGTGGACACCGGGCACTCGCCCTGGCCGGGACGAGCCTGACTACAGAGGGGGGAGGAAGGATTCACTGTCCACACTGAGGGGATCGAGTCCGCCATCGCGGAGACCATGGGAGGGTCAGGGGTGTACGATGACGCTCGTGGTAGGCCGGTGATCGGTATGTCTCGCTGGCTCTCGCCCCTGGGCGCCGTGCTCTCAATGGACCAGGACCTCTTTGAGGATTTTCGTGCAGTTTGGGTCACTACCGGAGTGAACTTGGTGATTGCCTTGACTGCGGTGGCGCTTGCCGTGGTTGCATCCCTGTCCATGACACGTAGCATTGCCGATCACTTGGTGATCAGCGTATGGACGGTTCGAACGCACGTGCGCAACACACAGAGCAAGGTGCACGTGGCCAACCGCACTCAGGCGGCCCTCTATGACCTACGAGAGGGAATCGCCGGGCCCGATGACGTGGCGAATTCCTGAAAAACCCGCTTCCGGTGACGGCGCTTCTTTTTCTAGATTCGGTTTGTGAGGTTAGGGCAAGTGCATTTAGATTTTAACGTTTCGCCCAGGCACCAGAAGGCAGGTTTTGAGGCTGCTCATGCGCGGAAACGCCATGCTACAACGCTAGAGAGCGACTCGGAAGCTGCATTCCGGCTCGCGAAGGGAACGCAGATGGGTCTGTTGGGCTCAACGGCAGCGTCCATCACGTCCGCACAGGATAAATGCACATGCCCTATTTGTGAGGTTTGACAACCTAGACTGGCCTGGTATAATGGGTCCTGGTTCGGATCAGTCGGTCCAGTATCTTGGCTGTCCAACTAGCCTTCCAAGAAACGTTGGGAAAGCCGAGGCCAGCTGCTGCCGATACCCGTGGCCCCCCTTGCCTTCTATCCCCAGGTGCGGGCGTCGTCCTACCACTTTCACCCGTGTTGATCCCGTGTGTCTTCGGTGTTACACAAGAGAGGGAGGCAAGCGATGAAGCAAAGAGCACTCACCATCGGATTGGTTTTGGTGCTGGCGGCGACCGTCGTGCGGGCCGCGCCAGGCGCCGCGCCGGATGCATCACCCGCTGCAGTTGCAGGGGCACCCAGCGTGGTTTCGTATCAGGGCCAGGTGCAGGTTGGGGAAGATCTGTACGACGGCACAGGCTATTTCAAGTTCGCCATCGTGGACGGACTGGGATTCAGCACCTGGTCCAACGATGGCACTTCCGCGGATGGGAGCGAGCCCGCAGGTAGCGTCTCGCTTCCGGTGAGCGATGGGTTGTTCAGTGTCCTCCTCGGCGACTCCGGCATGCCGCCGCTGACCGCTGCTGCCTTTGGAGACGACGAAAGTGACCTCCACGTCTGGTTTAGCAGTGACGACACCGTCTTCTATGAGCTGACGCCAGCTACCCGCATCGCGGCTGTGCCCTATGCGCTGGTTGCCCCCTGGTCTGGGATCTCGGACGTTCCGGCAGACCTAGCGGACGGCGACGATGACACTACCTATAGCGCCGGAACGGGTATCCATATTGGGGGTAGTGTGATCAGCGCCGAGGGCAGCCATTATGGAGAGGTGGTGGTGGTCGCTAAGAGCGGGGGGGACTATACCTCAATACAGGCGGCGATCGACGCGGTCAAAGGCGCAGCCTCGTACAAGGAACCCTACCTGGTGTGGGTGGCGCCGGGGCTGTACGAGGGTGAGGTGGTCATGGCGCCATATGTGCACCTGCAGGGCGCGGGCCGAGAGGCGACGGTCCTGAGCTGTGGCGTTAGCGGGGGGACGATACCACCCAAAGTGGCGACGTTGATCCTGGCTTCCAACAGCAGCGTGCGCGACCTCACAGTGCTGCACGAGGGCACTGGATATGCCAACGTGGCCATTATGGCCGTCGGCGGCACATCCGAGTCCTTTCTTCAGGATGTGGATGCAAGGTCGGAGGGCAGCGGTGAGCATAACATTGGTGTGCTGTTGAACGGGAGCGGCACAGAGGTCACGCTGGAGAATGTGATGGCACTGGGCGAGTACGGCAGCAGCTATAACTACGGTCTGCACGAAACCGATGGGGCGACGGCCACGGTGCGCGGAGGTTCGTTCACTGCCCGTGGCGGCATCAGTACGCGGGGGATCTTGAACAACGGATCCAGCTTGGACGCCGTTGATGCGACAGTGCTCGGGGAGGGTGCCACGGATCAGAATCATGGCCTGGCCTTGACAAGTGGGGCGGCACAGTTGCGCGGCGGCACGGTGTCGGGCCTGGGCGGCGACGATGCACGGGGAATAAACGTCAACAACGGCACGCTCCACGCGGAGGAGACAAACGTGGTGGGCGATAACACCGGTACGAGCAGCTTTGGCCTGTACAACTATCGCGGCACGGTGACGTTGATCGGCGGTACAGTCACCGGGCGTGGCGCGGCGACTTCTTGCGGCGTCAGCAATGACGCAGATGCGGCCACAGCAACGCTGTCTGTGCAGGAGGTGGCAGTTCTCAGTGACAGCGATGGGGATGACACCTACGGGCTCTGGAACCAGGGCGGCGGGGATGCCACGCTGTATGGTGGTTCCTTTGGCACACGCGGCGGACAAGATGCTGTGGCGGTGCTGAACCAGGATTCTGGGTCGGCGCTCGAGAGCCTTGAGATCAGTGTCCTGGCAGAGGGGGGCAACTCCCTGGCTGGGATCAGCAACAGGGGAGGCGCAACGGCCCTGGTGCACGGCGGCTCATACGTCGCGCGTGGGGGTGGCAGCAGCTGCAATGGCCTTGTGAACCGTGACGGCTCGACGCTGGAGGCCAGGAACGTCACCAGCCTGGCCGAGGGCTGTACTCAATGGAACAAAGGACTGTTCCACTACAACGCGTCGACCGTAGTGCGCGGCGGTGAGCTCTCCGGGCGCGGCGGAAATTCCGGTGCTGTTGGCATGGACGCTTGGGCTGGCGGGACGCTTGAAGCTTGGGGTGTCACTGCCCGCGCCGAGGGGAGCAGCAATCAGAACATTGGTCTCTTCACCAGTATCACAGATATCACGGTGGCAAGCAGCGTGCTAGATGGCGCTGACCAGTGGGTTTATGCAGGCAGTTCATCGGTGGAGGTACTCCATTCCCATCTGATCGGCATTGAGGGTATTGGCGCCGGCCTTTCCTGCCTGGCTGTAACCTGGAACGGGGGCTTCTACGAGAGCAGTTGCCCGTAAGGAGGGTGGCCATGAAGCGAGCGATTTCCTACACCATCGCCGTTCTACTCGTGCTGGCACTGGTGAGCGGCGTGGCACTGGCAAACGGCGGGCCCGAGCGGCTGCGGCAGGTCATCAGCGGGGGAGGGACGAACGCGTCTGCTGGCGATCTGACTGTGCATGGTACCCTGGGGCAGCCAGTCGTGGGCAGCGTGACTGGTGACGCTGGGGTCGTAATCGGGCAGGGGTTCTGGTCGGGTGTTGGCGCGGCGGACTACTATGTATACCTGCCGCTAATCTTGAGACAGTGATCGCAGAGGAAAGAAGCCAACCATGAGTAGAAGCTGTGTGCCGTATCAAAGAAAGTCCGTGTACTTGCTGCTTACCGCACCCATGATCGGGCTGTATGTTACCGTCGCAGTGTTTCTATGGCAGGCTAGCATCGCCGCGTTCGTGGTCTACTGCGCGCTCTTCCCATTCGTGGCAATCTGCCAGAGTTACGTCTGTGTGTATTGGCAGTGCCCCCACGTTGGGAGCTTTGCACCCTGCGTAGGCGGATTCTGCCTGCCTTCCAGTCAGATCGCCCGGTTGCTCAGGAACGTGAAGAGGTCGGAGAGAGGCTACACCGTTGCTGTCAGCTTGGCATCTCTGGGCCTGCTGGGGATCATCTTCGTGCCTGTGTATTTCTTGTATAAGGAGAGCGTGGGATATCTGATCGCCTACTTTGGGATCGTTGTGGCCTATACAGTCAGTTTTCTGTGGTTGATCTGTCCAGCGTGTGGGACAAGGCAAATCTGTCCCGGAGGACAGGCATCCACGAAGGTGAGGACACTGCTTGGGAGGCGCTGACGCGCGGGCTCTGTGCAGGCGAGCCAGCCGGGGGCGGTGCGGCCTCTTTTGCAGTTGGGTGCCCACGGAAAGGCAGATCCAGTAAGAGACTATGAAACCAGACGTGGTGGAAGGAGCAGGGACCTGGGCCGGGAGGGACCTGATACGCATTCCCAATGGACCGTTTGTCATGGGAAGCAAGGATGACAACGAACTGGCCTGGGACGATGAGAAACCGCAGCACACTCTGGAGATATCTTACGATTATTGGATTGGCAAGTTTCCCGTCAGCAATGCGCAGTTCGGGGAGTTTGTGCACTCGACATCCTTTGAGACGCGAGCCGAACGTGAAGGGTGGTGCTGGGTGTGGAATGTTGGCCAAGGGCGGTGGGAGAAGAAGGAAGGTGCGAACTGGCGGCTTCCACTGGGAACAGACAGCACTCCTGCGGCACTTGGGCAGCACCCTGTGGTTCAGGCATGCTGGCATGATGCGAGAGCCTTCTGCGAGTGGCTGAACCAGAAGCACGCCGCCGGTCGGCCGCAGGGCTGTTGCTACCGCCTGCCGACCGAGGCTGAATGGGAAAAGGCTGCGCGAGGAACGGATGGTCGCGAGTGGCCCTGGGGGGACGAGTTTGATGCTCAACTCTGCAATTCAAGGGATGCTGGCACATGCCGGACGAGGCCGATCGGCAGCTATTCTCCGCAAGGTGATAGCCCGTACGGTGTTGCGGACATGAGCGGCAATGTGTGGGAGTGGACGTTGACGCTGTGGGGTGAGGACCGCGAGAAGCCTGACTTTGTCTACCCCTATGCCAGCAAGGATGGGCGTGAGGATCAAGCCGCAGGCGATACGTTTTTCAGAATCATCCGCGGCGGCTCATTCAAAGATGACAAAGCTGGCGTGCGCTCCGCGTGTCGCGACCTGGACCCACCATGCTACTCGCTCAATAACCTGGGCTTCCGGGTGGCCGTCGCTCCTATCTCTCCTCTACACTTCTCCTAATTTATAAGATATAAAGATGATATGTATTGACAAATAGAGCCTCCTGTGATATACTGGGGCCACGTCTTTTGGCACCTTTTCTACAGGAGGTTTTATAGATGATACCGAGATCAGGAATACTTAGAAAAGCAAAATGGCTGTTGCTTGCTTTGCTAGCGACAGTCTTGGCGGTGGGTGCCTGCCAGGCACCAGGGTTTTTGCAGGTCGAGTTGCCCAATGACGGCCCGCGGGTCGCCACGTCCCAGGCCGCGGCCATGCGCTTTGCCGAGAAGGTTGCTAACGCAGGTGAGCGGGCGGCCGAGTCCAAGCGCTTGCGCATTACGGTCACCGAAGGGGAAGTGACTTCTTTCTTGAACATCGGGTCGGAGATGTCGAGCCAACTCAAGGCGCTCTATGGCGTCGACAGCCTGGCACAACTTAGCCAGCTCCAGCGCCAGCAGGCCCTGCAAAATGTCGAGGGGCTTCCCGAATGGGCAGGTCTGCTGGACCGAGCCCAGGGCAGCTTGGGCCTCGAACTGCCGGACGGGGCGTTACGCGTCACGATCCGGGAGGCAGAAGTCCGCTTTGAACGAACCGGGCAGATGATTGTACGGGGTTACGGCGAGGTATTGGGTTTGCGATTGCCGCTGCGCCTGGTGATGGCGCCCAGAGCATCGGCGGGAGAGTTGGTCCTCGATTTCGTGGAAGGGACGCTGGGGCCGTTGTCGGTGCCCGAGGGCATCGTGGACCTGGTAGGCAAGGGCCTGGCCCGACTCATCCTGGCCGGCAACGACTATGTCGAGGTTTCCAAGATCGATGTGTCCGATGGCTCGCTGACGCTCAGCGGCCAGTATCTGCGGTAGGCCAGCGTGGGATGAGCCTGGTGAAGGGCAAGGTGTCTGTCGCTCCTGGGTAGTGGAGTCAAACTATTCTGGCTGATTCAGCTACGTAGCTCCCCCAGAAGCTCGGCAACGGTAGCGTGTAGGTCCCGTGACTGGCCGCGATCCCTGGCTGCGGTGACGACCAACTCCGGTAAGGTCGCTGCCGCGGCCCTTATGTTGTTGCCGGCCACATCGGCAAACCAGCGCGAGTTGGCCACAAAGGGGTAGTGCGAGGCCAGGGCACTTAGCTCCACCGCGCGCTCCATCTCTCCCTCGTCGGCCAGCAATCGAGCGGCGGCCACCAGGCCAAAGAGGGCCGGCATCAACATCTGGCTTTCCTGCGCCCAGGCCAACTGAGCACGGAGGTGTTCCTGGGCCTCGGCGCGGTTTCCAAGGCCCCACGCCGCCAGAGCGAGGCAGGCCAACTCTCCCTCGAACTCGCTGGGATGTCCGGAAGATTCCTGCCAGACGGCCAGGCTGGCTTCGCACCGGGTACATGCCTCATCGTAGTTCGCCTCCGCCAGCGCGACCGCGCCCAACAGCCCCAAGCCTATCCCCGCTCCTCTGGGAAACCCGACGCTCTCAGCCGCCTCCAGTCCTTCTCGGGCATTGACTCGCGCTGCCTGGTAGTCACCCAGATGCTGATGACACTGGCCCAGGATGACCATGGAATACGCTGCCTCACGGCGCTGCCCCAGATCGAAAAAGAAAACGATGCTGCCGGCTGCTGTGGCGCGGGCCCTTGCAAAGCGACCGGCGAAAAACTGCGCGAGGCTTAGCCAATGGGTAGTCGTCTCTGGTGTAGCAAGGCCCTGGCGCACCAACTGCTCCGCCCTGGCAAAGTCTCCCTGCCAGAGCGAGATGTGGCCCACGAGGGCCGTCGCCTCGGCGGTGCCGAGCCCATCACCCGCCTCTTGGCGCAGGCGCAAGCTCTCAGCTACAGCCTGTTGAGCCGCCCCGAAATCTCGGAGGTTGCGTGCCGCCCGGCCCAGGCCCTCCAGGGCATCAGAAAGGCCGAGCGGGTCGCCGATTTCCTGGTACAACTGCTTCGACTGGCGGAACCGAATCCGGGCCTCTTTCGGGTCCGTGTCGCGCACTGCGTAGCCCAGTTGCATATAGGCGGCTGCGCGTTCTGGCCGTGTGTCTTCATCGGCCAATGCGGGCGAGTCCAGGATTGCTAACGTCTCTTGGGCGAACCGGTTGGAGCGTGCTGAGTTCCCCATGAAGGAGGCAAACGTGCTTCGCCACAAGCAGAGGCGGGCCGCGGCCCAGTGCACGCTCCTGCCGGTGCGAGGCGGTCGATCCATGCCGGTCCCAAGCCTCTCCACCAGGGCACGGAAGGTGACCTCGCCTGCTTCCGTGGTGCCCTGCAAGGAGTGGTACAGGCCCAAGGCGTGCACCGCCTGGTTGATGCGATCCGCCCAGCCCTGGTCGGCTGCCCATAGGCAGGCCGCGCGGGCGTTCTCCAGGTCAGTCTCGATCTCGGTCAGGGCTGCCCGTTGTCGCCTGCTTCTCAGGTCCGGCCCGAGTGCTTGCAGCCAGGCACAGAAGTAGCTGCTGTGCCGGTCAAAGGCCTCGGCTTCCTGTTGTGGCTCCTCTGCCAGGTGAAGCGCCCCGTATTGGCGTACCAGCTCGTGGATCTGGTAACGGTCCCTGGGCGGGTCGTATTGGAGTAACGACTTGCGGACCAGGGCAGCCAGCGTTCGGGGACTCGCCTCTGCGCCTGCCACCTGGGTAGCGGCCTTCTGCGAGAAGCCACCCCGAAACACTGACAGCCGGGAGAAGATGTCTCGCTCGGTCTGGCTGAGCCGCTGCCACGAGACGTCGAACACGGCCCGCATGCTGCGGTGTCGCTCGGGGGCATCGCGCCATTCCGCCTCGAGGAAGCTCAAGCCTTGCCGCGCCTCGGCGAGGATGTCGCTCAGGGAGATGACATCAGCCCACGAGGCAGCCAGTTCCAGGGCCAGAGGCAGGCCGTCTACCTGGCGGCAGATATCCAGCAGTACCGGCAGGTCTTCTGGAGAAAGAGCAAGATGGGGTTGGACGCGGCGTGCGCTATCTACCAGCAGTTGCAGGGCCGGATAGGCCGCTACCCGGGCATCTGGGTCGGTTGCCTCTGCCAAGGATGGCCTGAGATCCTGGTCCGGGTAGACGAGGCCTCCAAGGGGGAGCACGCACTCCGCCTGTAGCTGCAACCGCTCGCGGGAGGTGGCCAAGATCTGGACGCCCGGGGCAGCGTGCAGGATCTCGGCCAGGAGCTCGATCCCAGGCAGGAGGTGCTCCAGGTTGTCGAGGATGAGAAGGATCTCCCTGTGGTGCAGGGCTTCGAGTAATTGGGCCTGCCCTCCTTCCAGGCGCAGTCCCAGGGCATTTGCCAGGGCCGGGACCAGGCCCTCAGCCGTGTCGACGGCCGCCAGCGGGACGAAGATGATGCCATGGGTAAGGGCCAAAGGTGGCCCGCCACCCGGCGACCCCTCAGCAAGTGCCCGGCGATCCCGATCGACGAGGCGCGCGCCGGCTTCGAGGGCGAAGCGCGTCTTGCCGCTGCCTCCTGGTCCGGTGATGGTGACCAGGCGCGTGTCCGGGTCTGCCAGCCTCTTCTCCAGGTCTGACAACTCGTCCGTGCGTCCGAAAAAGGGCGTGGGAGACGCCGGCAAATGCCAAACCGGGGCAGGTGAGCCTCGCTGCGTAGCAGGCTCCGGCGCCAACTCGCCGGACAGGATGGCCTGGTGAAGTGCCCTCGTCTCCTCCAGGGGCTCGGCGCCTAGTTCGCCTCTCAGGGAGCGGCACAGCCTGTCGTACTGGGCCAGTGCTTCGCTATGATGGCCGCTTCGGGCCAGCAGGCGCATCAATAGCCGCTGGCCTTCCTCTTGCCACGGCTCCAGTTCCACCCGCCGCCGGGCATGGGTCAAGGCTTGCTCGTAAGCTCCGCGCTTCTCATAGATGGCAGCCAGCCTATCCAACGCTTCGGTCAGCTGGCGGCCAAAGTGCTCCCGGCGGAGGAGCTGCCATTCCTCAAAAGGCGCGGCATCGGCCAGGGAAAAACCTTCCAGGAAGGGGCCCCGCACCAGACTCACCGCTTGCTCCAGCCGTTCGCTGCTAGGGGGAGCCATACGTGCCAGGCTCTCAAAAGCATCCGCGTCCAGCCAGTAGTCGCTCTCGCGATTGAACTGGATTGTCTGGTTGCTGCTGAGCAGAAAGGGAGGCGAGGCGGCGCCGTCGT
>JASFLR010000019.1:0-12762 GCA_050117995.1 Anaerolineae bacterium | reverse complement strand
GGCCTCGAGAATATTGCCGCCGGGACAGTGGGCCCCGAACACCTGTGCCTGCCCTGCTGCGCAACGTTCTACCTCGCGGACGATCTGGCCGGCGTTGATCTCGGGAACCACAAAGGCCCGGATGCCCTTGGCCAGGCGGCGGATCTGCTCCTCGGGGAAGGGCCAGACCGTGATGAGCCTTAGATATCCAACCCGAATGCCCTCCTGGCGTGCCAATTCGATGGGCCACAGGGATGTTCTAGCCGAGATGCCATAGGAGACCACGACCACCTCGGCGTCATCGAGATACTGCTCTTCAATCTGGATTATGTCGTGGCGATTGGCCCGTATCTTTTCTAGCAACCTACGGATGTTCCACTCCTGGGTCTTGGCATCCATGCCAGGATAGCCCCGCTCGTCATGGGTTAGACCGGTGACGTGGATACGATATCCTTCTCCAGCGACGGTCATTGGCGAGACATAGCCATTTTCCTCCCCATCGCGGTAGACGCGAAAGTGGTCAGGGGCGATATCTCCATGACGTACCTGGGGCCGGTTTATGATCTCAACCTCCTCCTGCGGGGGTATGACTACTTTTTCCGTCATGTGCCCCACTTCGGCATCGGTCATTACCAGTACTGGGGTGCGATACTTTTCTGAGAGATTGAAGGCACGGATCACCAGATCAAAGAGCTCTTGCGGTGACGTGGGCGAAAGCGCGATGATCTCGTAATCGCCGTGCGAGCCCCAGCGGGCCTGCATCATGTCCTGTTGTCCAACAAGCGTGGGCAGTCCAGTCGACGGTCCGCCTCGCTGCACGTTGATTAGCACGCACGGAGTCTCGAGCATGATACCGAGCCCCAGGTTCTCCATCATCAGGGAGAAGCCCGGGCCACTGGTGGCCGTCATCGACTTGACGCCTGCCCATGAGCCCCCAAGGATGGCGTTCATGGAGGCCAGCTCATCTTCCATCTGGATGTAGACGCCGCCCACCTGGGGCATGCGCACCGACATTCTCTCTGCGATCTCTGTAGCGGGGGTGATGGGGTAGCCCGCGAAGAAACGGCACCCGGCCAGGATGGCCCCCTCGGCAGCCGCATGATCCCCGAGCATGAAATGCTCGCCTGTCAGCAAGCCCATCTGCTCACTCATCGATTCCCCCTGCTTCTGTGGATCGCTTCTACCTGCTCAGGTGGATGCGTCCCCCCGCTTTCCACAAAGATGGCAAAGTCCGGGCAGAGCAGGGCGCACAGCCCACAGTCGACGCAGTGGGCGGCATCCTCTTTGAGTCTTGGGGGATGATAACCCTTTGAGTTGGTATGCTCGGACATGATGAGGACGCTTTGGGGACAGAACTCGACACAGAAGCCGCATCCCTTGCACCGTTCTTCGATGATGTGCACAATGCCGTGAGGGACCTGGATGCGGTCTCGATCCAATGGTTGTCGCCAATAGGTCACGTTTGCTCCTCGCTTCTTCGCTGAACAAGTGCCCAGCAGCTCCGACTAGAAGCCTGTTAATGCCACTAGAGGTTGTGCTGGGGAACCAGTATATCAGGGCACAGGCGGCTTGTCAAGTAATTTGGCAAGAGGCTTTGATATATTAATAGGAAAGCCAGCCGGCTCCACTGCTCTGGGCAGCCATTGGAGCTGACTGGCTTTAAGGGTTTATCGGTTTCGGCTGGATCTTGCTCGCCTAGCACTGTGCATTCGCCTCATTGCGATAGCTGAGCGCATTATACCATGTTCGAGCAGGTGTCGCAAACCCGGATTTGTAGCTGGTCTGCCTGCTCCGGTTGGGGGGCCTCGATTATGCCAGTTCCGCTACAAGCTCGGCAATCTCGCCCGGGTGCGAGGCAACGCGGACGCCAACTGCTTCAAAGGCCGCGATCTTTTCGGCAGCAGTGCCCTCGCCTCCTTCGATGATAGCCCCAGCGTGTCCCATGCGTTTGCCTGGCGGTGCAGTCTGTCCGGCGATAAAGGCGGTGACCGGCTTGCTCATGTGGTGGGCGACGAACTCGGCAGCTCTTTGCTCATCAGTTCCGCCGATCTCGCCGATGAGCACTACCTGGGCTGTGCCTGGGTCCTCCTCAAACCTCTGGAGCACGTCGATAAAGCTGGTGCCATTGACCGGATCGCCGCCTATGCCCACGGCGGTTGACTGACCCAGACCTCGTTCTGTGAGCGCGTATACCACCTCGTAGGTGAGCGTCCCGCTGCGTGATACAACGCCGACAGTGCCCGGTGAGTGGATGTGCCCAGGCATGATGCCCACCTTGGCCTCCTCCGGCGTGATGATGCCCGGGCAGTTTGGCCCGAGAAGGCGCGTTTCCCTGCAGTCCAAATAGGCACGGACACGGATCATATCCAGAACTGGGATGCCTTCGGTTATGCAGACGACGAGAGCGACGCTGGCATCGGCTGCTTCCAGGATGGCATCCGGTGCAAACCGTGCCGGGACATAGATAATCGACGCATTGGCGCCAGTAGCATGTACAGCTTCGTGCACCGTGTCGAAAACCGGGACGCCAGCTATCCATCCGCCTCCCTTGCCTGGGGTCACGCCAGCGACAACCTTGGTCCCATAATCGAGCATCTGGCGGGTGTGGAATTCGCCTTCGCGACCTGTGATGCCCTGTACAACCAGTCGAGTGTCTTTGTTGACCAGGATACTCATCTCTACAACTCCCCTCGCGATGCAGCCACGGCTTTTTGTGCTGCCTGAGACAAGGTGGTGGCGGTAATCATGTCAGCGCTGGCCAGGATCTGGCGGCCTTCTTCCTCGTTAGTGCCCACGAGACGGGCCACCATGGGCACATCAGTTGGCACTTCGCGCAAGGCCTCGAGTATGCCCTTGGCTACCTCGTCGCAGCGAGTGATGCCGCCAAAGATGTTGAACAGTACGGCCTTGACGTTGGGATCGGACAAAATAATGCGCAGCGCGGCTGCTACCTTTTCTGCCTGGGCCCCTCCACCGATGTCAAGAAAGTTGGCGGGTGCACCCCCGTGCAATTTGGTGATATCCATCGTGGCCATCGCCAGTCCTGCCCCGTTCACCATGCAGCCGATCTCCCCGTCGAGCTTGACATAGCTGAGACCATGGCGGCGAGCTTCTTGCTCTTCTGGGGTCTCTTCGTCGGCATCCCGCATCTCGGCAAGCTCAAAGTGGCGAAACAGGGCATTATCATCCAGCAGCATCTTGCCATCGACGGCCAATAACTTGCCGCCGCCTGTGATCACCAGCGGGTTGATCTCTGCTAGGGACGCGTCGCAGGCCATAAAGGCGTTGTAGAGGCCCTGAGCGATCTTGACAAAATCACGCACCATCTCTTTGGGCAAGCCTATGCCAAAGGCCAACTCGCGTCCCTGGTACTGCTGGAGTCCGAGGAAGGGATCAATAGCGATTGTGACGATCCGTTCCGGTGTAGAGCGTGCAACCTCCTCGATCTCTACACCTCCCTCGGCAGAGGCCATTATGACCGGCCTATGCTTTGCCCGGTCAATCACGATGCCGAGGTAGATCTCGGTGTCGATGTCGGCAGCTTCATCTACCAGCACCTTTTTCACCGTGAGTCCCTTGATATTCATCCCCAGGATCTGGTCGGCGACGCTCTCCGCTTCATCAGGGTGGTCAGCCAGGCGGATGCCGCCAGCCTTGCCTCTGCCCCCCACCAGCACCTGGGACTTGACGACAACCCTGCTTCCCAGACGGGCAGCGATCTGCCGCGCGGTCTCTGGCGTGGCTGCCACGTCGCCTCGCGGGATCGGCACGCCGTACTCGGCAAAGATGCGCTTGGATTGATATTCATGCAGTTTCAAGTTCGCCTCCTCGAATCACACCGTAGGACAATAGCAAGGAGCCAGACATGCCCTCTGCGTGGTTGAAAACCGCTTGAGCGGCATTGCTGGCTCCGAAACAGTGAGCAAGATTGTTGGCTTGCCCTGACAAGTATTCCATGGATGTCCCGCCTCTTTGCGTCTACTGCGGCATATTATATCATGCTGCGGGCGGAGAGGCAAGGTCAAAGCTGGCCTCGGCATGGGGCGCATCTGTCGTTCAGGCGAAGCCTCTCAGACGAGGGATGGCTGTGATCGCTGGGCGAGCGTCACGATGCATGCGGTTGAGGATGCCGGCCTCAAGACGATTAGAATCCCCTCAGTATGACCGGCAGGTAGAGGCGTGTCTCGACCAGGGTGTGGGCCTCCAGGGGTACTGTGTCGCCCGATCCGTCAGTCAGTGCGGCGCGGTTGTATACGTACGGAGCCTGGATGGTCGTGTTGGGCATCACTGCAAAGGTGATGGTGACTGCTTCGCCGATGTCCAGGGTGCCTGTCCAGGCGAGAAGATTGGCCTTGTACGTGAGCTGACCGCTACTGGCCCAGGCCGAGCCAGGAATGCGCGTGCAGTTGGCGGGTATGGGATCGACCAGTTGGGCCTCTGTGGATCGGAGCCCGTCGTTCTGCAGGGATAGGGTGTAGTTGAGTGCTTGACCTGGCGGGCTAGGCTCAGCGCTCACGACCTTGGCCGAGTCCCCCAAATGGGGGCTGTCGACGCGGCTGGTGGTTGTGCGTGCAAGGTGGAGCCCAGTCTCGTCGCCCAGGAGCACGATGTTTTCGATGATCGTCCCGGTGGGAAGCTGCGGATCTACTTGCAGCCGGTAGGTGATGGTAAGTGACTGGCCGGGGTCCAGGGCCCCTGTCCAGACGATGCTCTGCGTAGCCGAGTCATATACGGCAGGACCCTCCAGGCTGTCCAGTACAAAGGTGGTGGAAGCCGGCACAGGGTTTGCCAGGGTCACCTCATCAAGCGTCCGGGGACCGGTGTTGCAGATCGAAAGCGTGTAGGCTAGTTTCCCGCCGGCAGTGACCACGGGCAGATCGACGGCCAGGCTCGAGTCGCCCAGGGGAGACAGCCAATCAACGGTATCCCCGACCACGGCTTCCATGTCACCCGGGCTTAGAGCCTCCAGCGCAAAGGCGTAGAAGGCGGTCTTCCAGGGCGCGCTGTCCGTGGTCAGGACGACAGGTTGTCCATGCTGACCCCAGAAGGCTATATCAGCCGACGGGTTGGGCCGGAGCGAGTCGCTGAAGTTACGGAAGGGGTAGATGAGATCGGTGGCGGGGCGTCCATCCCCCACCGGATGTCCAACTGAACCGACTATCTGGGTGACGGTAAGGTCCTCGGTATAACCCAAGACACCCAAGTGGTCCCGGCCGAAATCGGTGAAACCGCTGGTGAATAGATAATCCTGGCTAGAGAAGAGCAGCCGCCCGCCACTGTCCAGGTAGGCTGACAGCGTGGCTTCTTGGTTCAGCGTGAGGGTGTTGTACCAATCGTATGAGGTGAACCATACGACCACGGGATAGTGCTCGAGGCGCTCCAGTGAAGGGCTGTTGAAATCGGCTGTGGGGGTTTGGGGATTGCGCCAGAGGTCGTACGGAAGCCGGCTGGCCTCCAGCGCATTGCGGTATCGTTCCGAGTGGTCGTACCAGCGATGGTCGTCCACCAGCAGAATCGGGGCTGGCGTCTTGCTGGAGAACACGGCTTGAGATATTGCGCCAGGATCAGACTGTGAACGGGCGGTAAGGGTGACCACGTCTGTCACGTTCCACCCGGTGTCCGGGGGGACAGAGACCTTAATGCCCAGCGACTGGGTTAGACAGGGCCCAAGTGCCATGCTCTGGGTGATCTCTTCGGTGAAGGAAGCATCCATGATCTCCACGGGCCACGCGGAGTCTGCCAGCTCCAGGTCGAACTGCTCGGCGGATTGCCCCCGGTTCTGCAGCTCGACGGTGTAGTTGATGGTCGAGCTACCCAGCCAGACGGTTTCCTGGCGGGCGGGGGACAGCCTGGATTCAACAGGAGGATGGGGCGAATCCAGCCAGGTCAGCGCGCGGTCCATGACTTCGGCGCGCGATTCCCCATCGCCCAAGCCCTCCAGTCCGGCAGCGAGGTAGACGGCGCGGTAGGACTGGCAGCCGCTTGCCTGCAAGGCCGCGCCGCCCGCGTCCTCGTAGGTGGCGATCAAACTAGCACCCATGGGCTCTACCACGTCGATCAAGTCAGGCAGTACCTGGTTTTTGGCGCTGTCTGGCCCATTCATAGGCAGAGCGAGGCCCGCCAGGAGCTCATCAGGCAGACCAATGACGCTGGCCTGACCAGCGTTGTCGGCCAGGGTGTCAGCCTTCAGGAAGTGCTGGTAGTAAGGATGGTAAGTGATGCCATTGATGCCGCTGTCCCAGTAACCGATATCCTGTCCGGACAATAGCAAATTGCCACCGCTGGATAGGTGACTACTGATGACATCGCCAGCGCCGATGACGCCCGGCGCGTCGAGAGGGGCAGACCAGATGGCAACATCGTAGGGCGCCAGATCTGATGCGGCGGGGATATCGGTGCCCGGTTCGCGTATGTCCCACACATCATACACGTAATCCCTGGCGTCGAGCGCTGACTCGAAGTAGTCGGCCTGGCTGCCATAGTACCAGCGACCGCTGTCTACAAGGAGCAGGGTGGGTGCTGGAATTAGCGAGTAGTCCTGCCGTGTGGCCTCATCGATGGCGATCGTCAGAGCGGGTGCTGTAGCGCGACGGTAGCCGTTCTGTCTCACAGTCACTGTATAGGTGCCGGAAGGTAGTGGCAGACTGTACTGGCCTGTCTGCGGGTCGCTGAAAGTGAGCGCCGGCGTGCCCTCTGCTGAGATCTGTGCGCTCACCGGACCCCCCGATTCCGTATCAGTGATCTGTCCCCAAAGTACACCGGCTGGTGCGATGCTCAGCGCGAGGTTGGCCGTCACGGAGGTGCCAGCTTGGACTGACACGCTCTGCACGCGACCCAGATCAAAGCCAAAGGCAGTAGCCTCGATGCTGTATATGCCTTCCGGTAGGGCGAGCTCGTACAGACCGTTCTGGTCTACGGCAACCTGGCCCTGTAGCTCGCCCTCATGATCGAAGGCTGTCACCGATGCATACGGTATGGGCTGGAGGTCCGCCTGGCGCGTCACCCGCCCGCTGACGTATCCTGCCTGCAAGGCGGTCGCTACCGCCCTGTACGCTTCTATGCGTCCCCAGCCAGTGTCATTGTTGGGAACCTGCTCGCCCAGCGGAATTGCCGTGGAGGTCAGGATGGCCTCGACAGCGTCCACAGACAGGGTGGGGTCGGCCGACAGCAAGAGGGCGACGAGCCCGGTCACGTGAGGTGCGGCCATGGAGGTACCATTTGCGCTACCATACGTTCCGCCCGGCAAGCTGGATCGGATCTGGGTACCCGGAGCGGATATCTCTGGCTTGACCTCACCCCAAGGTGAGGGGCCGCGGCTGCTGAAATATGCAACCAGGTCCAAATCGTCGGTTGCGCCCACGGTTATGGCTTCGGGATAGCTGCCCGGACTCCGCAATGACGAAGGGGCAGAGCCCTCGTTGCCGGCGGCGAATACAGGTGCGATGCCAGCTGCCCTTAGTGCCTGCAAGTCAGGTCGAAATGCCTCGTACTGGTCGTCTCTGTATCCCCACGAACCGTTCACCACGTCAGGGGCCAGGGCGGGATCGCCCGCCGGCGCCAGTAGCCATTCAAAGGCGGCGTGAATCCAACTGTCGTAGGCATAGCCCCTGTCATCAAGCGCCTTGACTGCAATCCACCGCGCTCCCGGTGCTACGCCAATAGCCACGCTGTCTGCATCCTGATTGCCCACTGCTGTGCCAGTCACGTGGGTCCCATGACCGTGCCCGTCATATGGATAAGGGTAGCCTTCGTCAGTGGCGCAGAACCAGTTGCCTTCGTGGACGCTCAGCCCACCTGGCTTGTAGCCCCGATACTGCTCGTGGAGGGCAGCGTGCTGCCAATCAGCGCCGGTGTCCATGATAGCGATGGTGACGCCGCTGCCGTTGATGCCCAGGTTAGTCCATGCCAGGTCTGCTTTTATCTGTGTGAGGTTCCATTGCACGGTAGCATCACCGGCAGACACGAGGGTCTCTTCTGCAGCCAGCGGGTCGACCCACTGCTGCCAGCGGTCGTCGCGGATGAGGCGGACGTCAGGGCGGGCGGCAACCGTGAGAAGTGTGTCAGTGTCTGCAGTGACGGCGATGCCATTGAATACCCAAAATGACCTCGCCCATTTCGCACGGCCCTCCAGCTGCTGCACTTCCAGGAACTCAAGCAGACCGACCTGGCTTCGCCTGGCTATGGTCTGAAGCTCAGAGATTATGGCATGACCCCGATCGGTTCGCGAGAGATCGGCTGGCAGCGAGGTTAGGTCGGCCTGCTCGACCAGTTCGATGATGACACGGTGCTGCTGACCAGGTTCATCGTCGATCAGGCGTTTGAGCAGAGTGGGCTCTGTCTTCTGGACGAGGTGAGGTGACAGCCTGGCCGGTTGGACAGGCTCCTGTGGCTGGGGTTTCTCGAGGATGTAGGGATCGCGTACAGCCTGTGCCGGTCGCTGTCCCTGAGCAGGCAGGACTCCCACTACAAAGACCAGGAAGGCAAGGAAGAGAAACGGAAGAAGTACGCGCAGTGCTTTCATCTCACATGCCCCGGGTCAAAGGGCGCCATCCATCACAGAGGTGGAGACCGATGTGCAGGCTGGGCGAAGGTTAATCCAATCAAGGATGCGGGAAGAAGAGTATGCCTATATCTTGTACGTCACCGGCAGTGAGATCGATGTACAGCGTTTCACCCGTTTCCGAGTCCGTGATCGGTGCTGATTGCATCGGCTCCCAGGCGATCAAACCGTATTTCCCAGGTTCGACGTTCAGAAAGACAAACTGCCAGGTGTTGCGGTCCAGCAGGGCACGCGGCGAGTTGTCCTCATCCAGTTCAAGGAGAAGGACATCGGCATTGCTGGTGGGAACCGCCGCAGCCAGGTAGAGCTCGCCCAGCAGGGCCGTATCCTCCGTGATCACGATCCGCCCGCGCAGGTTCGCCTTCCCTGCCTCAGGTGTCGCCGCCAACTCCAGGGCACTGATGACCGGTGTGGGTATGGGGCTATCCAGAGGGGTCTCTGTTGACGTTGAGCCCTCGTCGACAACTGTGGCCGTTGGGGCAACCTGTTCCGCATCCTGTCCACAGCCAACGCAAAGCAGGGCGAGTAGCAACAAGAATATTAGTGATAGCGTTTTGGCTGGCAGACGAGTGCTCATAGATCGTTTGCTCACATTTGCTCCTTTGTGAAAGTGAAAACTAGGCCACCCACACACGATGGTGGGTGGCCTAGCTCAGTTGGCGATGGATAACTACTGGTTGATACCTCGCGCGGTCGTGAACGAGTCACCCAGCAGATTGCCGTAGCGGTTGTCCCGGTCGAAGCGGAACGATAGGTTGGAAATACCGATCACCGGCGCACCAGTGCAGGTGACGGTCACCGAGCCATTGTAGTTATCGTTGGCGATGCCCGTGATCATGCCCGAAGCAGCGGGGGCAAACTGGCTCCATGAAGGTGTTGCATCCGACAGGGAGAATCCATCACAGAAGGCTGCCACTGAACCCGAGCCTGAGTAGCAGGCCTGGCAGGTAGAATCACCCGCTGCAACCTTGGCGACCTGGATACCACTGCTGTAGCCGTAGTACTCGGACACAACCTGCGGGAAGATAAGCGTGCCGCTGGCGTCTGAGCCTAGAGCTGCCTCATAGGTTACGCCGCGCCCTGCCGGGTTCACGCGGTTGTCCTCGTTGACCGTGGCGATGATCGCCTTGTTGGTGGTGTCACCGTTGATTTCGACAACGGCAGAGCCACTACCTGACACGCCAGCCATTGACGCGGGCAACTGCGCCTCAGCACCGAGATAGGGTCCCCAGGCCTGGCCCGGACCAATGCTGGGCGAGACCTGTGTATAGGTGCTGCCGCCAAAGTTGTACGTGACCGTCACGTCCAGAGCCACGGTGCCGACGTTCTGCACCCGCAGGCCACTCTGGTAGTTGTAGTAGTCCTTTACGACACGGGGAACGTAGAGCACAGTGCCACCCTGGCTGATGCCGTTATAGCTGTGGAACTGCGACGTGGTGGCCTGGGTGCCGCTGTTGTAGAAGTTGCATACCACACCCAGTGGATGGTCTGCATCACCGATGAACTTGGCCGAGTACACGCCATTGGCAAGCTCAGCATCGGTGGACTGGTCAAAGATATTGCTGGCATAAGCCGGGATGGTTACCACATCTGAATCTGCCAGGGCCCCGTTGACGTCGTAATACTCAGCCGTGACATCAAAGGACGTGGCACCGGCATTCTGCACGGCGCAGTACGAATTCCATCCGGAATAGGCCTTCAAGAGCTGGGTAGCGTAGATTGTTGCGCCTGGTTGGCCCACGCCGGTGCTGGTGCCTACACGCATGGGATTGGTGCCCGAGGGCAGCTGGGTGTTGACCGTGGCCGCGACGGGCTGGTCTGCCAGCACGACTGCAGAACCCAAGAATCCATCCGGTAGTGCAGAGATGGCCGATGGTACGTACCACGTTTTCGCCCCATTGCCAGCGATCGTCCCTCCACTGAAGTCGAGGGCAACCGAGCCGTCGGGGTTGTAGAACGTGATCATGACAGTGGCCGTCTCACTGCTGAGATTGGCCACGGTCACACCGGAGACCCACGTCCCCGAGGGCATAGCAAAAGCCCCAGAAACGCTTGCCGCCAGTATGACGCCGACGATTGCCAGAACTGTGAGAACCTTCTTCATTTCACTTCTCCTTTCGAGTACTAAATGAGTTGGGAGGTACAAGGACTGGGTCACTTACCCTGGTCGGTCGCTGGACCCTGCTGTTCTCAGCTTCAGTCCGATACCCATTCTACTGGATAGGTGACCAGAATGCAATAGCACAATGGGGGTATCCTGGCATTTTGGAGTGACAAAAGGCATCACCCATTAGTATTATTCGCCCCGGAACGGGACTCTAGGGCGCTCTGGGCCCTTGCCGCTGCTATCGCGATAGCAGCGCACAAGACCTCGCCAAGGATCATCTCTATCCGGAACACGATCGCCAGGATCAACACCTCTGCCGCACTACTGCTGGCAGCCAGCAGGGTCACTAGCACTGCTTCCCGAACGCCTACCCCCGTTGGTGCAAAGAAGGCGATCTGCCCGAGGAGCAGGGCGCCTGCGAGAGCGACAGCGTGTCGTGCCAGGTGGTTCCAACCACTGTACAGCGACTGCCCGTATAGGACACTGAAGCCGTATGCGAGTAGCCACCAGGTTATGAGAACGGCGAGCATGACGAAGGAAGTTCTGGATGGCCGGAAACTGAGCAGTGGTTTCAGCAACCTGCTTCTCTTGGCCTTTGCTTGAAGTGTCGGCCATCGTGCCAGAGGGAGAATACCCAGAATAACCGATCCTGCCAGCCCAATGGCGGCCACCTGCAGTACTGCACGCCAACCCAAGGGAAGGGCGACAAGGTCGCTGAACGGCAAGGCAAGTAGGGTCAGCAGCGCACCGCAGATGTACACGATAGCAAACTCGGCTGCGATGCTCATGGTGGCGACGTTGGCTGGCACGCCTTGCCGCACGGCCAAAATGCCCTTGCCGGCGTAGGACCAGACATAGCCTGGCACGTACTTGGCCAGGTTCGACGTGAGATGGATCGACATGCCCTGGACAAGCTCGAGCTTCCCGCCCAGGGCCCGAACCAGGAGCGTCCACTCCCAAGCACCGAGGGCGGTGGCCGCAGTTACGCAGAGCCACGAGATAGCTAGTCGCTCAGGCGCCAAGTGGAGGCCGCTTTCTGCCACCGTCGAATAGCTTCCGGATACCTGCTGCCAAATGAACCATGCACAAAGGGCCAAGATGGCCAGGCTTAGTCCGCCAAGCAGAATGCGATAGCCGGTGTGGTTGCGTGTTCGAGAGTGCCAGGCGTGCAGCCGGCGCGCCAGCACCACGATCCGGTCAAGCATGGTCTGATAGCTTGGCGTACTGATGTCGCAGGGGTTGAGTCAAGTCGATGGGTTCTGACCAGGTGGAGTCCACCGACGAGCTGCAACGCAGGCCGATGCTCTGACGAGGTGCCGGGATCCTGTAGGACAGGTGGATAGGATTCGGCATCTTAAGCATCTCTTCGATCGAGGATTGCTGCATCGCCATCTATTTGCGCGCCCGAGCAAAGATATCGTCACAGAACACCCACTTAAGCAGAGGGAGGGTGGTCAGCAGTCTCATTGACCTGCGCATCGCCCAGCTGTACGTAGGATAGGTCCGGTAGTCGTGGAGCCATACGCTCCAGCTTGTGAACGAGCTGTTCGCCAGAGTCCTGCGCAAGCTGAGAGGAGTCTGTTCGTTCACGTGTACGTGTGAGTATCGGAATCTGTCGCGAGGATCAGCTGGCAACTGCTTTCCCTGCACCCGCTGCACTGCACGGAAGATTGGATAGCCGAAGTGGTAGTACCAGAGGTTTGGCATGGTATGGATGAGTAATTCTCCACCCGGGGCCAGTACACGGTAGACCTCTTCCAGAGCAATCGCGAGCTCAGCTGGGTACAGATGTTCAACCAAGTCGCTCATTACTGCCCGATCGAAAGTCCTATCCTCAAAAGGCAGGAGCTTGGCGTTACCGACTGCTAGGAGAGGGCGTCGCCATAGGTCTCGGTTCAGATTCTCAGCATGCCGGATTGTCTCACCGGCTAGTCTGATGCTGGCAATCGAGTAATCGATGCCTACAGCATCTGCCCCAGTCAAGCCACACTGCACTGTGATCTCGCCTCGTCCGCAACCCAGATCCAACACGGTAATACCAGGCTGCACTTGAAGGTAGTGCCAAATGGCCTGCAAACGCTCGCTTAGTACCAGACCCCTGCCCGTTGAGTACTCT
>JASFLR010000018.1:0-12793 GCA_050117995.1 Anaerolineae bacterium | reverse complement strand
GTGCGCGTTGGGGTGGCAGTTGGCGTGGGCGTAGGTGAAGGCGTAGGCGTCGATGTGGATGTAGGAGTGGGACTGGGCGATGGCGTGTTTGTGGGCGGCGGGATTTGCTTCCAGCTCAACCGGACCAAGGCGCCACCATAGCCTTCGAAATACTCCAGGCGCAGTGGATGCTGACCCTGGGACAGATAGCGTTCAACAGCATATTCCGAGAGTGTACTGTCGTGCCACTCGTCCAGCACGGGTACCCCATCAATCCAAAAGCGCACGCCATCGTCGACCAGAACAGTGAAGCGATAGTACCCGGCTGCAAAGTCCAGCCGGCGCGTCCACCGGGCCGAGAACCGATCTGGCGGGATGCTCGGGCCGGGTGATTCGCCGCCCCAGTTAAAGTCTATCTTGGTGTCATTGCGAAAGAGGGCCGGGGCGCCTGCCACATCTGGGTTGGCAAAATACTCACCGAGCCAATCGCTGATGATCACATTCGGTGTTGGAGTCGAGCTAGCCTGCGGCGTGTCAGTTGGCTGGGACGTCTCAGTTGTGCTGGACGATGGAGCCGGAGTCAGCGTTGGACGCGCCGTGGGCGGAGGAACCGTATTGGTAGGGGTTGGAGCGGCCAGCGAGAACAGCGTGACAGCCTCCAGTCCTGAACGGTTGCCCCGAGCGACCACATAAGCCTGATCCTGCCCTATCCAGCGCATTTCATTGGGGAAGGTAAAAGCTGTGTGGAAACTGCCGTTATCGTCTGCCACGGCAGCCGCATAGGCATATCCGGGACCATCGCCCTCTTCCGGGGAACGAAGGAAAACAAATACTGGCTCCCCAGGCCACCAACCCGGCCCCGATACACGCACCAGGCTATTAATATATCCGGATGGCGGGTCAATGGCTATCTGCGGAGAGCCCGGGATCACAGTGTTTGTGCTAACCACCTCGGATGCAGCACTGACGGGAGTTGGCTGAGCGGTGCGCGTGATAGAGGCTGGTAATGTAGCAGGCGGGGAATCGGAGAACCACAGTCGGAGGACTACAAGGCCGACGACACACAGGGCGCTCACTGCCAGCAGCAGCAAAAAGGCCACTGCATAGGCGCCCGCCTTGGTGGCTGGTCGCCTTCGCCCCTGACCTCTATTGGCAGCGAGCCGCTGCTCAGGCTGTCTCGAGTCGCTGAACACTGTGCTCTCTCCCTCCCCAACTTTTCCATCTATAGACGCACGGGCAACAATTCAGGTTCCGGATCCCTATCCAAGCTCCCGGAGCACACCTGTAGTATACCCCTTAACTGCGTTGTTCACAATTTCGCAAAAGTGTGCTATAATCTGCACATTGCAGTTCGCTCCTCACAGTTCGCCAAATCTGCCAGAAACAGGTTAGATATGGCGGCGTCGCGGGCGACTGTCTTTGTGCCAGAGTGGCAACCAAAACGGGAACCACGACGAGCCCTCAGCAGGGTTGAAGGAGGCGTGAATGGCAGCGGCACGATCGTCCATTGCACGCTGTTTCGGTCGATTCGTCTGCTGCCAGGTGAATCCAAGCCTGGCATGAGGTAAACGAACAACACAACTGCAACCGAGATAGGAAATCCGGACAGGGAGTACGAAATGGCCAAGAATGTACACATCGAAGAACTGGCTGATCACGTCGACCAGGTAGTCACGATCAAAGGCTGGCTCTATGCCAAGACAGGCAAGGGCAGGCTTCAGTTTTTGCAGGTCCGCGATGGCACAGGGATCGTGCAGTGCGTGGTGTTCAAGAAAGAGGTCCCCCAGGAGGTATTCGAGGCAGCGCGCGGGCTGACCCAAGAGTCCTCGATCATCATCACAGGAGAGGTCCGTGCCGACGAGCGCGCACCAGGAATACCGGGCGGTTTTGAGCTGGGAGTCACAGATCTTACCTGTGTCCAACTGGTCACCGACGAGTATCCCATTACCCCCAAGGAGCACGGGGTCGATTTCCTCATGCAGCATCGCCACCTATGGATCCGCTCGTCGCGGCAGTGGGCCACCCTGCGGGTGCGAGCGACGATCATTAAGGCCATCCGCGATTGGCTGGACGATCACGGGTTTCTACTTATGGATACGCCCATCCTGACGCCATCGGCGTGTGAGGGCACGACGACCCTGTTCGAAACAGACTATCATGGCACTCCGGCCTACCTCAGTCAGAGCGGGCAGTTGTACAACGAGGCCAATATCATGGCCTTTGGGCGCGTGTACTGCTTCGGGCCGACCTTTCGCGCCGAGAAGTCAAAGACGCGCAGGCACATCCAGGAGTTCTGGATGGTTGAGCCCGAGGCGGCCTATGTCGATATGTGGGAGAACATGGAGATCCAGGAGCAGTTTGTCAGCTACATCGTCCAGACGACACTTAGGGAGCGACGCAAAGAGCTCGAATCGCTGGGCCGCGACCTTGGCCGCCTGGAAAAGATCGAGCCGCCCTTTCCTCGCATCCACTATGACGACGCTGTGGAGATGATCAACAAGGCAGCCGAGGCCGGCGAGGTGGTCCCCCCACAGGACGAACCAGTTCCGGCCATCGTCTGGGGAGATGACTTTGGCGCGCCGCACGAGACCTATGTTGCCGAGCAATTCGACAGGCCGGTCTTTGTCCATCACTATCCCACCGCAGTAAAGGCCTTCTACATGGCGCAGGAGCCGGACCGGCCAGAGACCTGCAGGTCCTCTGACCTACTGGCGCCGGAGGGCTATGGCGAGATCATTGGAGGGGGTGAGCGTTCGGGAGACCTGGACTTCTTGGAGGAGCAGATTGAGCGGCACGAGCTGCCGCGAGATGCGTACGAGTGGTACCTGGACCTGCGACGTTTCGGTTCCGTACCACACAGCGGCTTTGGCCTGGGCATTGAGCGAACCGTGATGTGGTTGTGCGGTCTGCAGCACATCAGGGAAACGATCCCCTTCCCACGGCTACTGGGACGCATGTATCCCTAAGACGAGCAGCAGGAGACATGACAAGGGACCGGGCGAGCCCGGTCCCTGTTTGCTTGCACCTGCCTTGAGTGGCTGATGTTAGCAGGACATAGGGAAAGGATTCTCCTATAGTCCTGCGTCCTAAGCCGGCAACCAGAAGAACGCCAGAGCGATGATCGCATAGATGGCCAGCAGCATGGCACCCTCCAACCAGTTGGATTCGCCGTCCAACGACACTAGCCCAGCAATGAGCGCGGCTGCCATAAGGGCAATCAACTCAAACTCGTTGAACACCAGAGTCAAGGGGTTGCCCATCAGCAAGCTGATGAACACCAGCAGGGGCGCAACAAAGAGCGCAATCTGCAGACTCGACCCAATGGAAATCGCCAGGCTCAACTCCATCTTGTTCTTGGCCGCTACAGTGACCGCGACCAGGTGCTCGGCGACGTTGCCAATGAGCGGGACGATGATGATCCCCAGGAAGAACTCGGTAATGCCGAGCTCGAGGACAACGTGCTCAACTGTGCCCACCAGCAACTCGCTCATCCAGACAATGGCAGCCGTTGAGATCAGCAGAACGATCAGTGCCACTGCAGCAGACCAGTGCGGCGCCTCCTGTTCCGCTGCCGAGTATCCATCTTCATCGATCGTATGGTCGCCAGAAGCGCGCAACTGGTGAATGAGAGACAGGACGTAGATCAGGATCATCACACCAGCCACGCCAAGGCTCAGGTATTCGACTGCATCGTGGTTAAAGATCTCTATGTTGTGGCTGAATACCGAAGGGATCACGAGAGCTGCCACCGCAAGCAGGAGCATAGTCGCATTTGTACCGGCATGGGTGCGATCGAACCTTTGCGTGCCGTGCCGCAGGCCGCCGACCAGTACACTTAGCCCGAGTACCAGGAGAATATTGCCCATGATCGAGCCGGTAAGCGACGCCCGAACAAGCTCGAGCATGTGCTCGTTGATGGCCGGATTGAGTATTCCCTCACGGATGGCCATGATGGTGATAATCAGCTCGGCTGCGTTGCCCAGCGTGGCATTCAGTAGCCCACCCAGGCGGGGTCCAGTACGGACCGCTAGCGCCTCAGTAGCCTCGCCCATGAGCCCGGCAAGGGGGATCATGGCCAAACTGGAGAAGATAAACACCAGCAGGGGATTCCAACCCAGGAAATCGGCCACAACGGCGAGAACGCCAAAGATCAGGAGTAATCTAAGGAACTTCATTCGGACTCTCCACTCTCCTCGCCCTGCACGGGCTCCTGGACAGATGGATAGGGCAACTCAAATGGCTCCTTCACAGCGCCCCAACCGCCTGCCTCGCCACCCGTAATGCGCCAGACGTGGACCATGCGATGGAATGCAGTGAACAGAGTGGTGACAGCCAGAATGATCAGCACGATCGGGACCTGGTCGAGGATCAGACCCACGATCATGAGCGTCACACGGGGCACGCGCGTCATGAAGCCGACCTTGCAGGCCACACCTACCGCTTCCGCTCGCGCTCGCGTGTAGCTCACCATCAACGATCCGACCGTGACCACCAAGATCAGAGGAATTTCCCACCCGCCATCAGCACCTGCATAGTAAACGGTGAGACCCAGAAAGACAATGGACTCTTCAAATCGATCGATGTTGGAATCCAGAAAAGCGCCGAAACGACTGCCCCGCCCGCTTACACGAGCCACTGTCCCGTCCAGCGCATCGCAGGCAGCTGCGAAAATATAGGCCACCCCTGCCCAGCGAATTTCCCCCAAGGCGGCGACTACAGCGACGCCAACAGTTAGCACGAGGCCAAGATAGGTCATCGCATCGGGGGACACGTTCCACCTGGCGAGCGTCCGCCCGACTGCTTCCAGTGCAGGCCGGCTAAGCTCGCGTGCTTTTTGATCGAGAACTGACATTGCGCTCCACTCTTCTATTCTGGAGTCAATCTAGTGCGACCGATTCGTGCCCTGGGCATTGCCATCAGCCCCACCTATCGGCCAGACAGGCTTGGCAAGCAGCCACTGCTCGGGCTCCTGCGATATGACGCGCTCCAGTATTTCCACTACCATCTCCATTCCAGCGGTGACATCAGCTTCACGGTCGCCGGTGCTGGGTAGTTGCAAAGGAGGCTCAATATGAGCGTGAAAGGAGTTGTCGGGCAGCCGGCGACCAAAGCCAGGTATCAGCGCAGCGCCTGTGCGGAGAGCCAGGCGCACGGGACCTTCGGGCAAACTTGCCGGAGAGCCAAAGAACTCCACGTCACGGGTGCTGACGTCAATACCGCGATCGGCCGCCAAGCCCACTACCTCACCCCGTTTGAGAGCCCGGTACAACCCTATCATCGGGCCGCCGGTAGGATACATCTGCAAACCGTGGCTCGTTCGCAGCCTTAGCGTGTACTGGAACAGGCGCTCGGGTTGAATGTGCTCAACTGGAGTTGAGATGGGCACTCCAAGAGCCCTTGGCACCTGAATCAGGATATCCACATTGCCAAAGTGGGCGGAGAACATGATGACGCCCTTTCCACGAGCCACAGCTTCGTGCATCAACTCCTGGCCTTCCACGTGAGTCATGGCTAGGATCTCGTCTGTGGAAAGCCTGCTCAGGCGAAAGAGATCGTAGTGCGACTTGACAAAGTTCACACATGCACGGCGCACCACTGTCTGCACCTCTTCCTCGCTGGCATCGGGCCCTAGTACGTGACGAAAGTTAGAGGCCAGGACGCGCCTGAGTTGCGGAGAGGTGAAGTGAAGCAACGCACCAAGCGGGCGGCCCAATCCATAACCGACACGTGGCGGCAGGGTACCCCCAAACGCCCCCAGAAGACGATAGGTTCCATAGGTCAGGAACTCCCGCATGAAGCTAGCTCCTCCTCCTCGAGACCGCGAGCATCTTACCGCAAAAGGTCCTCTCTGTCAAGCTTGCCAAACCGATCCTTTTGTGCTAAAGTTGCCGATGCTATCGTACCCAGCAAGAGATGACAGGTACCACACAGACTGCTCTGCGCTTCCCACGCCAGGAGGTTGTTGTTGCGATGAATCTATCGATCTCCCACCGCTGGGACCTGTCGCCTGCCGAGGCCAAGGACCTACAGCTCCAGTTGGCCGAGAAGGTCGTTGCAGAGACGGCCTTCGATCCAGCGGCTGTACGGACCGTGGCCGGGGTGGATGTCAGTATACGCAAAAGGATGGCTCAGGCGGCGGTCGTTGTTCTCAAGCTGGAGGACCTGAAGCCGGTGGATTGGGCGGTGAGCGAGGCTCCCGCCACCTTCCCATATATCCCCGGCCTGCTAACCTTTCGGGAGGGCCCGGTCGTTCTAGGTGCGCTCGAGAAGTTGTCGATCTGGCCCGACGTCCTCATCTTTGACGGTCAGGGCATAGCCCACCCTCGGCGCATTGGACTGGCCGCTCACATGGGGGTCATTTTGGATCATCCCAGCATCGGTTGCGCCAAGTCACGGCTGACTGGCGAACACGCGGATCCGGGCGATGACGTGGGCAGTTGGGAACCGCTCACCGACAGAGGTGAGATCATTGGCGCCGTAGTTCGTAGCCGGGCTGGCGTTAAGCCGCTATACGTGTCAATAGGACACCGGGTGGACCTCCCCGGATCCATGGACCTGGTGTTACGGTGCACGCGGGGCTACCGCCTGCCAGAGACCACGCGCTACGCCCACAGAGTAGCTGGCGGCCAAGAGCTGCACCTGGAATAGGACAGCGTAAGCAAATCGGGGCAAGGCACTGCATGGGCGGGACCTGGCCCCGTTCCTGTTTGCCCGCTTGGAGGCATGCATGACTCTAGAGGAAAAGATCGAACAGGCTGCGTCGCTCATTCACCAATCGCGCCGCATGGTAGCCTTTACTGGTGCCGGTCACAGCACCGCATCTGGTATCCCCGACTTTCGCAGCCCCCACTCGGGACTGTGGGAACAACACAATCCCATGCTGGTCGCCTCTATTTGGTCATTTCGCCTGAATCCCCACAACTTCTACGACTGGATCAGGCCGATGGTCGAGACACTTCTCGCAGCCGTGCCCAATCCAGCCCACCTTGCCCTGGCAGAGCTCGAAAGAAACGGCCATCTGCACGCTGTTATCACTCAGAATATCGACGACCTCCATCAACGGGCCGGATCGGAGCATGTACTCGAGCTCCATGGACACCTGCGTGAAGCGACCTGTGTCCGCTGCTACAAGAAGGTCGCTGTCGATCCCGCATTGACAGAAGGTATACGCGCCGGACAGGTTCCCCACTGTGAGTGCGGGGGCATCTTAAAGCCAGATGTCATCCTGTTTGGCGAGCAGTTGCCCATCCGCGTGCTAAATCGTGCCCAAGGCGAAGCACGCCGCTGCGATCTGATCTTGGTTGCCGGCTCCTCTCTGGAGGTCACACCAGCCGCTGACATTCCCTTCCTGGCTGTGAGCAGCGGTGCAAAGGCTATCATTGTCAACTTGGAGCCCACGGCTTTTGACAGCCGTGCCAACGTGGTGATTCACGGAGACGTTGCCGAGGTTCTACCCCGCCTGGTCGAGGTTGTCTCAGCAATGGATAGCGGGCGATGAAAAAGATCTTGAAAGTAGCCAAATTGCGGGAGCAGTTTCCTGTCACAGGTCGCTACGCATACCTGAACCACGCCTCGGTAGGCGGACTCTCCCAACCTGTGGTTGGGGCCATGACCCGCTATCTGACCGAGCGCGCAGTCAGCGGCGGGGAGGTCTTGCTCAACTGGGATGACGACATTGAGAGAATCCGGCAGACATGTGCGAGGTTCATAGGCGCCCACCGCGACGAAATCGTCTTCACCGGTAGCATCTCCCACGGGCTCAATATCGTCGCCTGCGGCCTTGACTGGACAGAGGGTGACAATCTCATCTGCGCCGAGACCGAATTCCCGGCGAACATCTACCCGTGGACCAACCTGCAGCGCCGGGGCGTCGAGGTACGATTTGCGCCGGTACGGGAGAACCGCATCCTTGTCAAGGACGTGGCGTCCCTGATGGATAGCCGCACGCGGCTGGTAGCTCTCAGCCTTGTCGAGTTCCACACGGGCTTTCGCAACGATCTAGATGCTTTGGCAGATCTCTGTCACGGGCGGGACGTACTACTGTGTGTGGACGGCATCCAGGGCCTGGGCGCTCTCCAGTTCAGCGTAGCCAAGACGCCTGTCGACTTTGTGGCGGCCCACTCGGCCAAGTGGATGCTGGGACCCATAGGCGCGGGGTTTCTCTACGTGCGCAGAGAGTTGCTGCAGGCCCTGAATCCGGCAATGGCAGGCTGGCGAAGCATCGTGGATCGCGAGGACTATTTCAAGTACGACTCCCCGCTACGCCAGAGCGGGGAACGCTTTGAGCCCGGATCACCCAACTTTGCTGGTCTGCTGGGCATGGAAGCCGCCATGGAACTGCTACTCTCCGTGGGAATGGAGGATATCGAAGCACGGATTCTGGCGCTCACCGACTATCTCATTGCCGGTCTCCAGGAACAAGGCTGTGCCATTGCCACGCCAATCGGCCACCGGAGCGAGCGCTCGGGCATTGTCTCGTTCCGCCACCCAGATATAACCTCGACCGAGTTGTGCGAGCGGTTGCATGCTGCGGATGTCATCGTATCGATGAGGGGCAATCTGATCCGCGTCTCACCCCACTTTTACAACACCGAGCAGGATCTGGACCAGCTGCTGACGGAGCTGCCCAGGTAGTTGGAGGCCGGTGGCTGTCCTGGGTATAGACGGGCCGACAAAAGATGCGCATGAATTGGGAGGATTCTATACCGGAACTGCCCCCAGAAGTCCGTAGAAGCGACGACGGCTGACAAGGAGGTACAGCCATGCAAGCCTATGGTCGGGCTTTTGCCTACGTGTACAACAAACGCTGGACTGGCTTTGCACACCGGGTAGCGCCACTGATCGCCGAGTTCTACGCCAGCACCGGCGCTGGAGAGGCAAGATATCCTGTCCTTGACCTATGCTGCGGCACTGGCCAGCTTGCCCTGCATTTACTGGAGCAGGGGTACCGCGTGACCGGGCTCGACCTATCTGAGCATATGCTCCAATATGCCAGCGAGAATGCAAGCTCCTACGTGGAGAGCGGACAGGCGCAGTTCGTGCATGCCGACGCTGCCGAGTTCTCGCTGGATCAGCAGTTCGGCCTGGTCGCCTCCACCTTTGACGCGATTAACCACCTGGACGGTGAGGAGGCACTGGAATCTTGCCTGCAATCGGTTTACGCAGTCCTGATCGACGAAGGCTATTTGATCTTTGACCTGAACACGCGCGGTGGCTTGATGCGCTGGAATAATATCCACATCGACGAAAGCGAGGAGGCGATGATTGTCACTCGCGGCATTTACGACGGTCAGGGAAACCGAGCCTATACCAGGGTCTCCGGGTTTATGCGGACAGCAAATGGGCAGTACGACCGATTCGAGGAGACAGTGTACAATACGGTGTTCGACATGGCCCGGGTGCGAGACACGCTGCTGCAGATCGGATGGCGCGAGGTCCACTTTGCCAGGTACGAGGCACTGGCTGTCCCTATCGCGGAGCCGGAGAAAGAGGGCAGGGTATTCTTTGTGGCGCGCAAGTAGGGCTCTGGTCGGAGGGAGGAAAGATGGCGGACGCGGTCAAAGAGCAATTCATCTATGTATTTGAACCAGTACGGCCCGAGTTGGTCACCGATCCAGATGCCTGGACTGAGGAGGACACGCGTATCTCGGGCGAGCACGTTGCCTATCTACAGCGAGCCACCCACGAAGGCATTGTCATCCTCGCCGGGCGCTCGCTGGACGGCGAGGGACCGGCGGTGGTCATCTTTGAGGCAGACACGGAGGACGATGCCCGGAGGTTCATGGAAGCGGATCCCTTTGTCACCGGCGGCCTGATGCGTGCCAGCCTGCACCCCTTTCGCGCCGCCCTGGTACGAGGCATGTAGCCCCGCGGTGGGAGGCACTATGCCCTGCCGCTGGCAACTGCGACGCTCCAGACTCCAGACCAACGACGCCGGGTAGACGCTCGGCGATTTGACTTTTGCAGTTCAAGGGGAGATAATACAGCCAGTCCCTGCGCGGGAGGAAGCATGGGCGTCGAAACGCTCACCCACGGACGAACAACCTGGGTCAATGTCGAGAAACCGACAGCACAGGATATGGAAACCCTGCGGCTGCACTATCCCCATTTCCACCCGCTGGATCTCGAGGATTGCCTGAGCCGCATCGAGCGCCCCAAGATCGATGAGTACAACGACTATCTCTTCATCATCATGCAGTTCCCTGTGTTCGATGCCGCGAGTCGTATCAGCAGGCCAGGCGAAGTGGACATGTTCATCGGCAAAGGCTACCTGGTTACCGTACACGATGGGGATCTGTGGCCGATCGCCGGTCTATTTGACGACTGCCAATCTAACAAGGAGATTCGTGAGAAGCACATGGGCCGGGGAGCCAGTGGTCTTTTGCACGATACGATCGACCGGCTCGTCGACTACTGCTTCCCCATCCTATACAAAGTCGACGCGAATATCCGCGAGATCGAAAACGACATCTTTACCGAAGAGGTACCTGGCGTGGTACGCGAGCTGTCGTGGGTGCGGCGGGACATCATCGCCTTGCAGCGTATTGTCAAGCCGCAGATGGCCATCCTGAACAATTTGCAGGAAGAAGACCGACCCTTCATCCGTGAGGAGTTGGACGTCTATTTTGACGATGTCCTCGACCACCTTCACAAAGCATGGGATATGCTGGAAGACCATCGAGACGTCATCGAAGGTCTAGATGATACCGCAAACACGCTCGCATCCCATCGTCTGGGCGAGATCATGAAGATCCTCACCATCATCTCGGTAGTCCTCCTGCCTCTTACCTTGCTGTCGGGGATCTATGGCATGAATATTGCGCTTCCCTTGGATGAGAACCCGCCGTACACCTTTGTCATCATCCTGTTGCTAATGGTTCTCATGGGTTCAGGGATGCTGCTATACTTCAAGAGAAAGAAGTGGCTCTGAGTTGGTGCAATACTGACGGCAATTGCGCGGCGCCGCATCACAAGTGTCGAAGGATCACCACAGTGGCACGGTCGCCTGGCTATTGCACAACGCTGGAGGTTAAGGATTTAGCATGAAACTCAAATTCCTGGGCGCAGCACGGACGGTTACCGGTTCGATGCATCTCCTTTCGGTGAACGGCGCGCAACTACTGCTCGACTGCGGTCTCTATCAGGGAAAGCGGCAGGAGAGCTTTGAGCGCAACCGGAACCTGCCATTCGACGCCACAACAGTGGACTCGATGATCCTATCGCACGCGCACATCGATCACTCGGGCAATATCCCCTCACTAATCAATAATGGTTTCAAGGGGAACATCTATTCCACGCCAGCCACACGCGATCTCTGCTCAGCGATGCTGCGTGACTCGGGCCACATTCAGGAATCAGACGTGGCCTACGTGAACAAAAAGCGCGCACGCCAGGGACTGCCGCCGGTGGAGCCATTATACACTATGGAGGATGCAACCAGGAGTCTACAGTACTTTGTCAGCGTAGGTTATCATCGCCAGCTCCAGGTAGCGCCGGGCGTGACACTGTCCTTTCGCGACGCAGGCCACATACTGGGCTCGGCGATTACCGTGCTGGACATCAAAGAGGGGGACAGGAAGAGCCGGCTGGTCTTTACCGGGGACTTGGGCCGCAAGGATCTGCCCATCCTCAAAGATCCCGAGACAGTAGAGCGCGTAGACTATTTGATCATGGAAAGCACCTACGGTAACCGAGTACACGAGGCCTTTGAGGCAAGCAATGCCGAGTTGCGCGACGTGATCGTCAGTACGTACCAGCGAGGGGGCAAAGTGATAGTGCCTGCCTTCTCCGTAGGCCGCACGCAAGAACTGGTATTTGCACTACACCGTCTGACGGTAGCCCGAAAGATACCCGATCTGCCTATCTACGTCGACAGCCCATTGTCGGTCAATGTGACTGAGATCTTTCGCCTGCACCCCGAATGCTACGACGAGGAAGTCAACCAGTTCCTTGCCAAGGCCGGTAAGCGCGACCCCTTTGGCTTTCACCGCCTGAGGTACGTACGTTCCACAGAACGCTCGAAGGAACTGAACTTTCTCCGGAAGCCGGCCGTCATTATCAGCGCATCAGGCATGTGCGAGGCCGGCCGGATCCTGCATCACCTGAAGAACAACATCGAGGATCCGCGCAACACGGTGCTCATCGTCGGCTGGCAGGCTCCCCACACGCTGGGCAGGCGATTGGTGGAACGGCAATCAACGGTCAAGATATTCGGCGAAGAGTACAGCCTAGAAGCCAGGGTGGAGACTATCAACGGCTTTAGCGCACACGCGGACCGCAACGAGCTACTCGACTATGCGCAGCAGTTAGGAGCACAGCGTCTCAAATCGGTCTTTGTTGTCCACGGCGAGGAAGCATCCAGCCAGGCCCTCGCATACGGCTTGACCAGCCTCGGCGTCAGCAAGGCAGTTGTGCCCCATAGGGGAGAGGAGTTCGAGCTGTAGGTTGAGGGAGCGGGCCTCCCCCAGCCTGCCAGAGTCGCGGCCCTAAAGCCACTGCATGAGAAGCGTGGCGATGCCCAGGAAGAACAAGAAGCCCAGCGTGTCGGTGACAGCCGTGACGAATGCCGCAGAGGCCACCGCCGGATCGACACGCATGAGTTTGAGCCCCAGAGGGACCAGCACACCAGACAGGGCAGCCATCAGAAAGTTGAGCACCATGGCCAACATGGCAGCAAGCGCAATGGCCGCGTCTTGTTTCCATAGGTAGATCACAACTGCGGTGCCGAGCCCAATGATCGCCCCATTGATGGCTGCGGCTGCCAGTTCCTTGGCAAGAGCACGTGTGCCATTGCGAACGGTGACCTCACCCAGTG
>JASFLR010000017.1:0-12831 GCA_050117995.1 Anaerolineae bacterium | reverse complement strand
TCCACTGGAGAAACCACTTGGTCCAGTTTACACCTTGCTCAAGAACAAGTACTACTTTGACGAGCTCTATGATGCGATTATTATCCAGCCTGTTATCGGGTTTGCTGGTGTGTGCGCCACATTTGACCGCGTGGTGATTGACGCCATCGTCAACGCCGTCGGAGCTTTTGGCCGCTGGCTGGCAAGCTGGCTGAAGAAGGCGATCGACAACCCCATCGTGGATGGGGCAGTCAACGGTGTGGGTTGGGTAACACAGCAGGCTGGTGAGTTCATGCGGGCCACCCAGACGGGGAACGTGCAGAACTACTTGTTGGTCGCAGCGGCGACGGTAGTGCTGCTGCTGTTTCTGTTCCTCTGGCGGGGCTAGTCCCAGGGGCTATTCACGACTTTGCATTTACAAAGGGCATTCTTGCACCGAGGAGGTTATAGATGGAACATCTGCTCACCATAATCACCTTTGTCCCGCTGCTGGCGGTGCTCCTGATCCTGTTCGTCCCCCGCGAGGATGAACGGACCATCAAGCGCATGGCTGTGGGCCTCAGCTTTATCCCGCTGCTGCTGGCGATCTATCTGTGGTTTGCCTATGACCAGGCAGCGGCTGGCTTCCAGTTCGAGGTCATGGCCGAGTGGATCCCGGTCATCAACGTCAACTACCACGTAGGGGCGGATGGGCTGAGCATCCCCCTGATCTTCCTGACGTCGCTGCTGACCGTGCTGAGCATGATCTACTCGTCCTTTACCATCAGCAAGCGGGTTAAGGAGTTCTTCCTGCTCTTCTTCTTGCTGGAGATGGGCATGTTCGGCGTCTTTATCTCGCTGGACCTGGTCCTCTTCTACGTCTTCTGGGAGATTGGCCTGGTGCCGATGTACTTGCTGATCGGCATCTGGGGGCAAGCCAAGGACCGTCCCCAGTACTCTGCCATAAAGTTCTTCCTCTACACCCTGGCAGGCAGCGTGTTCATGTTGCTGGCGATACTGGCCCTCTACTTCACCCACGGCACCTTTGACATCCCAGCCCTGTCGCAGGTCAGCCTTCTGTTTGACGGCAACGAGTGGGCAGCTACCCTGGCCTTCTGGGCATTCTTTATCGCCTTTGCCATCAAGGTGCCCCTCTTCCCATTCCATACCTGGTTGCCCGACGCGCATACGGCAGCGCCTACAGCCGGCAGCGTGATCCTTGCCGGCGTGCTGCTCAAGCTGGGCGGCTTTGGCATGATGCGCATCGCACTGCCGATCTTTCCGGAGCAGTTCCAGTTCTACTGTTGGAATGTGCCGGTCATTCCCATTCTGGCTATCTTTAGCATCGTCTATGGAGCATTGGTGTGCATGGCCCAGTGGGACCTCAAGCGGCTTATTGCCTACTCCTCGGTGAGCCACATGGGGTACTTTATGCTGGGTCTGGCGGCAGCCGCAGCGGCCTGGGGCCGGTCCGGCTTGAGTGATGCAGCCGCCATGGCCTCCAACGGCGCGGCAATGCAGATGTTCAACCACGGTATCATCACCGGCGGCCTCTTTTTCCTGGTGGGCGTGATCTACGAGCGCGCGCATAGCCGCGACCTGGCCCTGACTGATGCCGATGGTAACCTCCTGCGAGACGAGGACAACAAGGTCATCCCGGCCTTTGGCGGTCTGGGCAAGATGACGCCCTACTACTATGGGATCTTTCTGGTCACCGCATTCGCCAGCTTGGGCCTGCCGGGCTTGGCGGGATTCTGGGCCGAGTTCTTTGTCTTCCGGGGTGCTTTCGAGATCATGCCCGTGTTTGCAGTCATCGGCATCCTCGGAATTGTGGTCACAGCGGCCTATATTCTGTGGAAGATCGTCCAGTATGTCTTCCTGGGCGACTTTAGCCTGGAGCGCTGGAAAGAGGTCACCCATGGCGCCAAGCTGAGCGACATGGTGAGTTTCGAAAAAGTCACGATGTGGCCGCTGATCGTCTTTATGATCGGCTTTGGCGTCTTCCCAGTGCCGCTGATCGATTTCTTTAACACCTATGCCCAGAAGCTCTTTGGCGGATAGGCGCGACTGACCTTGAATCATCCCGGCCTGGGTGGGCGAGTTGGCTGCCGATTGCCGGGATCGTGACCGGAGGTGAGTTTTGACTCTTGAAACGTTCCAATTGCTCTCACCTGAACTGATATTGCTGCTGACAGGGCTTGTGGTCCTGATCGTGGACTTGATATGGCGGGATGGAGCCTCATCTGGAGAAGATGCTCAGGCCAGGGACTCCAAGACCATTTGGATTCCCGCCATCGCCCTGGTTGGGTTGGGCGCGGCGCTGGTAGCAACCCTGCTTTTACTGGGTACACCTCCTACCACAGTGCTGGGGATGATGACAGTGGATCCCTTTGCATTGTTCTTCAAGATCATCGCCCTGTCGTGTGTCATGCTGGTGATCCTGGCTGCTGTCCCGTACCTGAAAGGCCGCACTCCATACCCGGGTGAGTTCTATGCGTTGCTCGTCTTTGCCGGACTGGCGATCAGCCTGGCTTCCTCGGGTATCGATCTCATCTCAATCTATCTAGGGATGGAGTTTCTGAGCATCACGTCGTATGTCCTGGCTGGGTATCTGCGGGAAGACCCCAAGTCCAGCGAGGCTGGCATCAAGTACTTTCTCTACGGCGCAGTGACCTCGGCAGTTATGCTTTACGGGATGTCGCTGCTCTACGGCGCGACTGGTACTACTAACCTGAGCCAGATTGCCCTGCTCCTGATGACCGGTGGCGCCAGCCTGCAGTGGTTGGCTGTGGCCTCCATCGTGCTTCTGTTGGCCGGGTTCAGCTTCAAGATCGTGCTGGCTCCCTTCCACCAGTGGGCGCCTGATACCTACGAGGGCGCTCCGACGCCGGTTACGGCTTTCCTCTCGGTGGGCTCCAAGGCTGCTGGATTTGCCATCCTGATACGGGTGTTTCTCACTGCCCTGTCGGCGGACGCGTTTCGCTGGGAGATCGGCTGGATGGCCTTTCTCATGTCCCTGTCGATCATCTCGATGTTCCTGGGGAACCTGGTTGCCCTGCGGCAGACGAATATCAAGCGCATGCTGGCCTACTCGAGCATCTCGCAAGCTGGCTATATCATCATCGGCGTGATCTGCTTGCGCTTTGATGCAGAGAGTGCTTTCATGGGATTGAATGGTTCGCTGTTCTATCTCTTTGCCTATCTGCTCACAAATTTGGCTGTGTTCACCGGCGTTATTGCCTTTGAGAGCGCGACCGGCTCCACCGAGATATCTGATTATCGTGGCCTTGTCTCACGCTCGCCCGCTCTGGCTGGCGTGCTCTTGATCGGATTGCTGTCGCTGGCTGGTATTCCGGGCACTGGCGGGTTCCTGGGCAAGTTCTTTGTCTTTGGCTCCGCTATCCAGTTTGGTGTGACACAGACCTACGTGCTGGCGGGTCTGGGTGTGCTGACGACGGTGATTGCCGCTTTCTACTACCTGAATGTGGTCCGCTACATGTTCTTCGAGCCCGCAGAAGAAGGCGCCCAGCCTGTCTCTGTGCCGCTTGGGCTCAAGGTAGGTCTGGCAATCACCGCAGCAGGTATCCTGGTGGTGGGCATCTACCCCCAGCCTTTGCTCGACCTGGCGACCGATTCGATGCAGATGCTGGGCATGGTCTTCTGAGCTTCACTATTCCATCTCGGATCAATGAAAACGGGGCGGCATCAAAGCCGCCCCGTTCTGTCTGCCCGATTTACTGCCAGCCGCAATCGGTGGCTGACAGACAAGCCACGCTTCATCACCCCTTCTCGTATGGCTCGCCGAGCGCCTCGGGCTTGGCTGCACCCCACTTGGTTCTGAACCACTTGGTGGACATCAGCAACAGGACCCCAAGGGTAATGATAAAGGGAACGGTTCGCCAGATATACCTGGACAGGAGCCCGGGGAGTATCAGTTGCGGGTTGAGTGATAGCTGCCACAAGGTGCCAAACAGCAAGGAGCCACCGAGCAGGATTATGGGATTCCACATAGAAAAGAACACGAGGGCCAGGGCAATGAATCCCCATCCCATGAGAAAGTTGTAGTTCCAGACGGGATTGTAATCGAGGGAGTAGATCGCCCCGGCAAGGCCCATGAGCATCCCACTGACGGTGACGCACAGGTAGCGGGTCTTGGCTATGCTTACACCCGAGACTTCGGCTACCGAGGGGTTCTCGCCCACCGATCGTATCCTCAGCCCCAGGCTCGTCTTGGAGAGCACGAACCAGGTGATGACGACCAGCACGACTCCGACGTAAAAGAGCGGGGAGACACCGAGGATGGTGGGGATCCTGGGCAGCCCGAGAGGGCCTGTGAACGGCATGCCTATGTAGGTGGTGAGGCCGAATCCGAGGATCCAGATACCCATCCCGCTGACGACCTGATCGCCCCCTAGGGTGATGGAAAAGAACCCATGGAGCAGGCCGAGCAGGCCTCCGATGGCGATCGCCACCAGAAAACCGATGGCATAACTCTCAGTGGATTGGGCAGCCATAAACCCAAGGGTGGCGCCAAATAGCATCACCCCTTCGATCCCAACGTTCAGTATCCCTGAGCGCTGGCCTATGAGCTCGCCTAGCCCGGCAAAGGTGAAAATTGTCGAGGCTTCCAGGCTTCTAGCCAGAAACTCCCACATCTGGGCTCTCCTTAGCTATCTTGGTCCAGATAATCCGGTAGCGGTAGAAAAACTGAAATGCGACAAGGGAGATCATCAACACACCCAGCAGTGCATAATCCACGCCAAAGCTCATGTGGAGTTTCCCCTGGACGAACCTGCCCCCGACGGATAGTCCGCCAAAGAGCAGGGTTATCGGGATCGCCGCCAGAGGGTTGCCTTGCGAGATCAGCCCACAGATGATCCCATAGAAAGCCAGATCGCCAAAGTACCCGTAGTTGCGCGCTATCTTGTACACACCGGGGACCGCGGCAAAGTAGTGATACCCAGCCAGGCCGGCTATGGCCCCGCCCAGGACAAACGTCAGGAAGGGGATTCCGAGCGGGCTGATGCCTGAGTATCTGGCCGCAGCCGGGCTGTGACCGTGCGCCTTGATCTCGTAGCCGAGCCGGGTCCTGGCGAACAGGAAGTATAACAGCAGGGCCAGGCCTAGTGCAAGAAATATGGTGAAGGGGATATCGCCGAGAAGGGGGGCGTACACCGATGGGGGCAGCTCAAAGCTCTCGCCCCTCCCACCGGGATTCATAAAGAGACCGCCCTCCTTGATCATGTAGGCGACCAGCCAATAGGCGATAAAGTTCAATATCATGGTGACCACAATCTCGTTGATATTGAACCTGCCCTTCAAGAAACCTGCAATCGCTCCGATGACGGCTCCACCTATGGCCGCAGCGGCAAGCATGAGAGGGATAAGAACGAACGGATTGAGCTGTGCGTGGATCGATTCTTTTCCACCCAGGGCCATCAGCACGCCAAAGGCCCCCAATGATCCCATATAAAGCTGCCCCGTCATTCCGATATTCCAGAGCCCGGCCTTGTAGGGGATGATAAAGGCCGACGTGCACAGCAAGAGGAATATGAACCTGTTGATCACCAACGGCAGGCCAAAGCGATTGGCGAAAGCATAGGAAAAGATCTCCTGGTAGGCAATCAAGGGGTTGATCCCGGCGAGGATAAAGATCAGGCTGAACAGCACGAGGGCGAGGACTATAGCCAGGATCGATATGAGCGCAGCCTCCCAGCTACGCAAGAGTGTTCTCTTTTCCAGTCTGACTGAATAGCTCCCGATGGTCATGTTTGCAGTTCCTCGGGCCGCGAACCGGCCATCATAGCACCCACCGATTCTCTCTGGACATCGTCCCCGGGGATGATATCCATGAATTCTCCCTCGTAGATGGGCGCCACCCTATCACTCAAAGACAATACCTCATCGAGGTCCTCTGAAATGAGGAGGATGCCGGCTCTTTCCTTCTTGGCCTCCATGAGTTTGTTGCGGACGAATTCAGTTGCGCCCACGTCGAGACCTTGTGTTGGCAAGTTTGCGATAACAAGCCGCGGCTTGCGGGAGAGCACCCGTGCCAGGATAAGCTTCTGCAGGTTCCCTCCGGACAGGTTCTTCGCTTTGGTTTCATGGCCTGGTGCCGCCACATCATACTCGGAGATGAGCCCTTCTGTCAGCTTGCGCAGTTTGCCGTAATCCACGAGGCCCCGGCGGCAGAAATCGCGATCAAAGTAGTAGTTCATGGCGACGTTCTCGGTCAGGGAGAAATCACCGATCGACCCTACCGCGACCCGCTCGGAGGGGATATAGCCCATGCCCATATGCCAGCGCTGCAGCGCCGTGGAGGATGTGATATCGTTTTCATCGAACAGCACCCGGCCTCCCTCTACCTTGCGAAGACCGGCAAGGATCTCAGCCAGTTCCTGCTGCCCGTTGCCCGAGATGCCAGCGATGCCAAAGATCTCACCCTCGCGCACGGAGAAGGAGATATCCTTCAGCGCCAGGAATCCTTTGTCGCTGCGGGCCCTGAGGTTCTCTACTCTGAGGACCGGTGCTCCAGCCTCCACTCTGGCCCTCTCCAGCCGGAAGATGACCTCTCTGCCGACCATTTCCTTGGCCAGGCTCTTTTCGGTGACATCTGCTGTTCTGAGGCGGGCAGTGACCCTTCCATTCCTCAGGACTGTCACCCTGTCGCTAATCCCCAGCACGATGGGAAGCTTGTGGGTGATAAAGGGTACGATGGCAAGTTCATCTCGGGCCATTGCTTCGATCGATGCTAGCAGCTTTTTCGTTTCCGGGGGCGCCAGAGCCGAAGTTGGCTCGTCCAGGATTAGGACCTTGGCCCCACGGTAGAGGGCCTTCAAGATCTCTACCACTTGCTTCTCACCCTCCGAGAGCTGCCAGACCTTGGCCTTGAGGTCCAGGTTGAATCCGTATCTTTCGCAGAGCTCTTCTATCTCGGCTCCTGTCCGTCTCAGGTTCATGACGGTTCCAGCATTGGGGTGCCCAAGGATGATGTTCTCGATCACAGTGTGGGCGAGCACCAGTTTGCGGTTCTGGTGCACCATGCCGATGCCAAGATCAATGGCATCCAACGGTGATCGGAACTGCACCGGATGCCCACCGATCAAGATCTGGCCCTCGTCCGGCTGGTATAGGCCGAACAGGATATTCATCAGGGTCGTTTTTCCAGCCCCGTTCTCGCCGAGGATGGCGTGTATCTCACCCACCTTGATGGCGAAATCTATGCCGTCGTTGGCCACGACCCCAGGGAATTTCTTGGTGATTCCCCGAGCCTCCAAGACAGTCTCGCCCCGTTCCATCCGTTCCAGGAGCTCTCTCTGCACCTATTCTTCCTCCCACGCTCTCGTTCACAGAGGACTGGTTTGTCTTTGCCTGGCAGAATCCAGTTGCGTACCCGCGCCGAGAAGGCACAGTACAATAGAAATGGGGCTCCCTCTTTGGGGAGTATACCCCTCCAAAACGGGAGCCCCACGTCCCTTTTCTGCTAGAGTGTATTATGCATCTACATTACCGAGGCAGGTCAACAGACTCTGTCTCACTCTAGAATGGTCATCCCTTGCAGATCAAAGTTGAACAGCGACAGCAGCCACGCATCGGTCGGCAGCTCGCCAGCCGGTTTGACCGTCGTGCCTGCGGCTGGCACCGGCGTGCCTTCCAGATCCAGTCCGGTTCCATTGCTCACGAAGGCATATTCGGTGAACGGATCCCAGTCCCCGTCGATCATCTGCTGCCGTCTTTCCTCAATCAGATCGACAATCTCGTCCGGGATCATGGGCAGTGCAGCGGGGCTGATGGCATCTAGCCCCACCTTGTTGTCGTTCATGATATCCACGGTCGGCAGCACGGTTTCTCCATCGGCCAGTGTCATGGAGCTTTCCATGCCCAGGTAGAGCACAGTCTCAGGATTCTCCTCTCCATCCAGGAACTCCTTCAGCATGTGTTCGTAGAGGACCTCCCAGCGTGTGTCGAACGAAACTGCCACAGTGTTGGTGTCGGACCAACCGTAGAAGCCGACGATGTCCATGTCCTTACCGATGAACCAGATGCCCTGTTCCTGGGCGACATCCAGCGGCGAGCCGGAGTCAGTCTGCTGGGTAAGGACGTCCACATCATATTGAGAGATCAAGGTGTTGGCGATGTCCCGTTCCTCCGCGGGCAGATACCAGTCACCGACATACTTGACGTATACGTTGATCTCCTTGCCCAGGATCTCTGCTGCGTCCTGCACACCAAGGTAGAAGCCATTCTGCCGCCTGATGCACTGGACGGACGGGAAGGCTGAGACGATCCCGATGTTGCCGGTCTCAGTCAGCGCGGCAGCAATGAGTCCCTCGAGATAGAGAGCCTGATACTGCCTGGGGAAGAGCCGCACAAAGTTCCGCTTTGTCGTGAGATCGCTGGCAATGATGGAGCCAAAGTAGACATCTGGATACTCCTCGGCAATGTCGCCCAGGGGCAGCCCCATGAACTCGGCATTTCCGATGACAATGTCGGCGCCCTCAGCGATCATCTCCTCAGCATAGGGGACTGTGAGGTCGGGTCCAACTTCCTCCCTATAGATGTAGTCGACATTTGGGTACTTTTCGGCGATCCGCTTGCCAGCACGGTCGTGCGCGCCGGACCAAGTGGTACCCTCGATAATGCTAAAGTGCTCGATAGCTAGGGTGGCTTCACCTGTGTCTGGTGCCTCGGTGTCCGATTGCCCACACGAAGCAGAACCCAGAACCACCGCGACCAGAACGGCGAAAACTATGGTCGCTCTGAACAACTTGCTTCTGTCCCAAGAAAGCCCGCTCTTCATCGTTTCCCTCCTCCTTCTTGTATGTGGGGTTCGGCACGTGCGACTATCGCAGCGTTGTGCGTCCCCCTCGGCCACAACTGGGCTTGATTGTACACAATCCTGCATTGCATGTCAAGTCGCATCAAGATGGCCAAGATGCCTTCATAGCTGTGCCCATGCGAGCGGGTACCTCGGGTCCCGGTGCTTGCTAGTCCTCGTCCCGCCTTAGCAGGAAGAACAGCAACAAGACTACCGCGGCGACCGCCAGGGCAATGCCTGCCATCTGGGCTGGTGGCAGCATCTCGCGGGCGACGTCCTTGGCGACCGCAGCAGCAAACTCGGCCTCGCTGGGCGGCACGTACTCGATGTCTATACCCTCTTCCTCGGCCAGAAGACGGGTCTTCAGAGCGCTATTCAGCGACTCTAGCCCCTGGGCGATCATGCTCCTACTGGCGCTATCGATCAAGCGCTGCCCTGCATTGGCGAGCCTGCCGCCTACCTGCATTTCGCCGTCGTACTTCATCAGCGTCCGGCCATCTTCCTGCTCGAACAGCTTCACATACCCGATCCCGTTGGCAAAGCCTGGCGCGCCCTTGCCGTCGACATGCAAGGTGCAGCTTTCCGGCGGCACCTCATCCGAAACGATGATCTTGCCGGCAAAGACGCCGGCTACGGGGCCGATCCGCACATGCATCTTGCCAACGTACTCGCTCTCTCCGACTTGCTCCAGGCTCTGGGTCCCGGGCAGGGCTGTCGCCAGCACCTCCGGGTCGCGGATGATCTCCCATACTTCCTCAATTGGTCCGTCAAACACATATTCGCCTTGTAGCTTCATAGCTGTACCTCCTCATGCTGCAATCCATGTCAACAAGAAGCAAGGGATGTCCCCTCGCTCTTCCTTATTCCTTTCCCTGGTGTACTAGCTCGAACAGCCGGTTCGGGCTGAGCGGCATCTCCAGGACCTCCAGTCCATAGTCGCTCAGGGCATCCTCTATTGCCTGGGCAAATGCCGACGGCACCGGGATTGTGCCGGCTTCCCCAACTCCCTTGTTCCCAATGGGGTTCAGCGGCGAGCGCGTCTCTTCGTGGCCTATCTCGATCCGCGGGATCTCGGTGGAGGTTGGGATCAAGTAGTCAGCCAGCGATGCGTTCAGAAGCTGCCCGTTTTCGTCGTAGATGAGCTGCTCGTAGTACGAGTTGGCGATGCCCAGCGCTACTCCGCCGTGAATCTGGCCGTCCACAATCAGCGGGTTGAGCACCGTGCCGCAATCCTCGACGGTCACATATCGCTTGATGTCGATCATCATCGTTTCCGGATCCACCTCAACGATCAGGGCGTGGGCGCCGTTTGCCGTCGCGCCGTACTGGGGGCCAAAGTAGTCAGTGGCTTCCAGGCCCGGCTCGGTGCCTGGTTCGACAGCGCCGCGCAGTGGGTTGGCCATCGCTGCCAGCTCGCCCAGGCTGATCGAATTCCGGGGAATATCCGCCACGCGGACGGAGCCGTCCACCAGCTCCAATTCCTCCTCAGGTGTCTCCAGGACCTTGCTGGCTAGGGCCAGGACCTTCTTCCGGACCGAGACGGCGGCGGCACGAATAGCGTTGCCGGCAACCACTGCGCCCCGGGAGGCAAAGGTGCCCGTTCCCCAGTGGAATTCAGCGGTGTCTCCGGTGACCAGCCGCACATCGCGCGGGCTTACCCCCAACTGGTCGGACACGATCTGCGCAAAGGAGGTAAAGTGTCCCTGGCCTTGCGTGCCTACACCGGTCGCCACACTCACACGCCCATCGGTTTCCACTGTGACCCGGCCACCCTCGTATGGCCCAACGCCCGAGGTCTCGACAAAGGGTACGATACCCAGGCCCACGTGCTTGCCTTCGGCGCGCAGGCGAGGCTGTTCCTCCTCGATGAACTTCTGGTAGCCGATCATAGCCGCAGCCTTTTCGAGTGTGGCTGCATAGTTCCCACTGTCAAAGACGAGCGGGGCGAATGCCTGGTCGATGATCTTGTGCTCGTAGGGAAAGGCATCGGGTGGGATGAGGTTCTTCAGCCGGATCTCGACCCGGTCGATGCCCAGTTCTCTGGCGGCGATGTCCAGCAGGCGCTCTGCCAAAAAGATGCCCTGCGGCCGCCCCGCCCCGCGCACGGGGGTGACGATGGTCTTGTTGGTGAACACGACCTTGATCTCGGAGGCATAGTTCGGCACGTCATAGGCACCCATGGCGTGGCTCTGGGTATTTAGGGGGATGGTCAGGCCATAGGGATTGTAGGCTCCTGTATCGTGCAAAAAGTCATGGCGGATGCCCAGTATGCGGCCCTCTTTGTTCAGGGCCATCTCCGCATAGTGGACCTGTCCCCGTTCCTGCGTGGTGGCAAAAAAGTTCTCGCGGCGATCTTCGATCCACTTGATCGGCCGCCCCATCTTGAGGGTCGCCCAGGTGAGAAGTACCTCTTCTGGGTAGTACAGCATGATCTTGGGGCCGAAGCCACCACCGACAAAGGGCGCGATCACCCTGACTTGAGGCGCGGACAACCCAAAGAGCGCCGCCAAGCCGTTGCGGATGGGGATAGGTGCCTGAGTTGTGTCCCACACAGTCAGATGCTCTGCCTTGGGATCCCAGTGGGCCACAATGCCTCGGTTCTCCATGGCCCCTGCCGCGCAGCGGTCGATAACGATCCGGCGCTTGACAACCAAGTCAGCCTGTTCTCGAGCAGCCTCGTAGTCGCCCTTTTCCTGGGCCAGATGGGCAGCCAGGTTGGACTCCAGGTCATCGTGTACAAGGGGTGCGTCTGGATCCAACGCCGTTTCCAGGTCCACCGCTGCATCCAAAGGCTCGAGGTCGGCCCAGATATCCTCGACTGCGTCCTCGGCGATGTACCGGCTCTCGGCAATGACTATGGCCAGGGCCTCTCCCGCATGCCGGACCGTGTCCTTCACCAGCGGGACCGGCGTGCGCGAGTAAAAGGTCACACCCTTCATGCCGGGAGGTGGAGACACGTTTGGCGGGCTTGGACGCCAATCCTCGCCCATATCCTCGGCGGTGAATACGGCCACCACACCGGGGTGTTCACGTGCAGCAGACACGTCGATGCTTTTCAGGCGCGCGTGGGCATAGTCGCTGCGTAAGAAGGCCGCGTGGAGCATTCCGGGTATCTGGACGTCGTCCACGAATTGGGCTTGCCCGGTCAGCAGTCGCGGGTCCTCTGTTCGTGTCATGCGTTTGCCAACGTATTTTTCCGTCACGATTCTACTCCTATCATAAAGACTATGGGTCGTGGCAGCCGGAGACCAGGATACACTGCATGCGGTATGATGCGTGCGTCACGGTGCGGCATCACGCCCCAAGTCCTATGCTCGCATTTTCTCCGCCGCCAGTTTGACCGCATCCACGATGTGTTGGTAGCCGGTACAGCGGCAGAGGTTTCCGGAGATGGCTTCGCGGATCTCTTCCTCGGTGGGATCCGGGTTCTCTTGCAGAAAGGGCACCATTGACATCAGGATACCTGGCGTGCAATAGCCGCACTGCGCGCCGTGGCGTTCCCGGAATGCTTCCTGGATTGGGTGCAGGTTGTCGGGTGTGCCCAGTGCCTCGACCGTGGTGACCCGGTGATTGTTGGCCTGTACGGCAAAGAGCAGGCAGGACCGCACCGGCTGGTCGTCCAGCAGCACCGTGCAGGCGCCGCACACACCGTGCTCGCACCCGACGTGCGTGCCGGTCAGACCGAGTTCGTGCCGCAAAAAGTCGCTCAGCAGCAGGCGCGGCTCGACGGTGCGCTCGTACTGGGTACCGTTCACGTTGACTGTGATGCTTATCAGATCATTCATCGTACTCTCCTCTGCCCTCCGTTACTCACCGGCCCTGGCCCGCTCAAAGGCCTCGGTCAGGGCGCGCCGGCCCAGGACCTTTACCAGGTGCCGGCGATACTCGGCGGAGGCGTTGATGTCGCTGTTGGGATCGATGTCCACATCGCCAGCAGTCTGGGCCGCCTCGAGGATGGCCTCTGCTGTCGCTTCCTGCCCCTGAAGCACTGCTGCTGCGTGTAGAGCCTCCGCCGGCCCGTCGCTGACGCTAAAGTACACCAGACGGGCGCGTTC
>JASFLR010000016.1:0-12847 GCA_050117995.1 Anaerolineae bacterium | reverse complement strand
GTGGCAGAGGTCCACCCGCCTGAACGGCGGGGACGGGCGATCTCTAACGTGGTCATTGGCGGCGCGCTGGGTTCAGTGGCAGGTCCATTGCTCGTTGGGCCGTCAGGCTGGTGGGCGAACCAAACCGGGTTGAATGAGCTCGCCGGTCCCTATCTGGCCGGGATGTTTGTACTGGCTGTGGCTGCGTTGGCGACCCTGGTCTGGTTGCGGCCCGATCCCCGCGATGTGGGGCGCAAGATGGAGGCGAAGCATCCCGAGTCCACTGTCCACAGCGGACCTGCGCGCCCCATCCACCAAATACTGCGCACCCCGGCGGTCTCTGTGGCGGTTTTGGCGATGGCCTTTGGCCAGGTAGTGATGGTCATGATCATGGTAATCCTCAGCCCTTACATGATAGCGCGCCAGCATGGCTTGACCGACATCTCTTTCGTCATCTCCGCTCATACCTTTGGCATGTTTGCGTTTTCGTTTGTATCGGGTCGGCTAACTGATCGCTGGGGACGCGGATGGGTAATCCTGACTGGTGCTGTTCTGCTCATGCTGGGTTGTGCGCTCGCTCCGATCTTCCTGGGTGTCCTGCCACTCTCCTTGGCACTTTTACTGTTGGGTCTGGGCTGGAACTTTTGCTTTGTGGGCGGATCGACCCTGTTGTCCGACCACCTGTCACCCGCCGAGCGGCCCAAGACACAAGGGGTGAACGATCTGCTGATTGGCCTGACTACGGCTGCCGCTAGTCTGGGGAGCGGGCTGATCTTTGCCTCCACGAGCTTTGTGGTTATGGCGATAGTAGGGACAGCGCTTGCGCTGGTGCCCCTTGGACTGGCGTTGTGGTGGCTGGCTACACGGCGCGCGCCTGCAAGCGCTTTGGTCTAGAGGGTGGAGTTGTGATGGTTGGGGAAGAGTCAGGAGATTCCTGTGTCGCCCCCGACTCCTATATCCCTCTGCATCGCCAGAAGCTGGCTGCCTGCGCTCTTATAAGTCTCTAATGTTCCTCTAACGTTCCTCTAACATTTGTGTGCTATGATGGTATAAAATCAGAGGAGGATCTCACGTGAGGAGTTCCTTGCGTTTAGGCAGGATATTCGGTATCCCAATAGGCATCAACTATACCTGGTTCATTGTCTTCGCACTGGTGACCATGTCGCTGGCTACCGGCTATTTCCCTAGCCGTTACGATGACTGGGGTACGGCGACTTATATTGGCGTCGGTGTGTTGACCAGCGTACTCTTTTTCCTGTCCGTGGTGCTCCACGAGCTGGCACATAGCATAGTCGCACGAGCCTGGGGGATTCCGGTCAAGAGTATTACACTGTTCATCTTTGGCGGCGTGGCGAGCATAGACCGCGAGCCAGAAAGGCCGTTGGCCGAGTTCCTCATCGCCATCGCCGGTCCCATCTCCAGCCTGGTGCTGGCGCTGGGCTTTGGCATCCTGTGGTTGGCGGGGCAGTTCCTCGACGTAACGCCGTTGGCTGGTCTTGGGATGTACCTGGCGACCGTGAACCTCTGGCTGGCCTTGTTTAACATGATCCCAGGCTTTCCGCTGGATGGCGGGCGCGTGTTCCGCTCTGTAGTCTGGGCGCTTACGGGTAATATGAATCGGGCGACTCGCTGGGCCGCTAACACAGGACGTGTAGTAGCCGTGCTCATGATCGTTGGCGGCGGAATCATGTTCTTGATGGGCAATTGGAGCAGCGGTCTGTGGCTGGCATTCATTGGCTGGTTCCTGGACAGCGCCGCATCCCAGAGCGCCCAGCAGGTGTGGATCCGTGAGGCGCTCGAAGGCTACACGGCCGGTGACTTTTCCTCTGGCTGCCAGACTATCGACAGTAATATGCCCCTGGACTGGGTCGTGCGCGACTATGTGCTGCCCAGCAACGATAGTTGTTTCCTGGTGACCGAAGGGGCTGAGCCTCAAGGGGTAGCCACGATCAACCAGATCAAGCAGATACCACGTCAAAAGTGGGGGTGGACCCCAGTGAACGAGATCATGACGCCGCTGAGCCATCTCAAGCCTGTCCGGCCTGGAGAGGCAGCCTACAGTGTGCTGCAGCGCATGATGTCTGAGGGACAGAGCTTGCTTCCGGTCGTTGACGGGGCTCGTCTGATCGGCCTCGTCCGGCAGGATAACTTGTTGCGATTTGCGCAGCGGCGATCGTCGCTGAAGGTATAGCTCTGGCTTGGCAAAATTCACAAGCCAACGGGCCAGGTGCGGGAGGGGAAGCCGCGCCTGGCCTTATTCTTTTGCGTCCACGGACGTCAGATTTTGGCGGCGTGGTCCGTGCAATCGATACGGTACGCGTCTCCCTCTTTGGTGAACTTGCAGAGCTCCACGCCTGCACCCTCGAGGAAGCCGCGCGCAATCTCATCGGGGTAGTTGCCGGCGTAGACGACGCGCTCGATGCCGGCGTTGATGATCATCTTGGCGCATACCAGGCAGGGCTGGTGGGTGACGTAGATGGTGCTGCCCGATACATTCACGCCGTGGAGGGCGCCCTGAATGATAGCGTTTTGCTCAGCGTGGAGGGTGCGCACACAGTGGCCGCTGACCATGAGACAACCCACCTCGGTGCAGTGCGGAAGGTTGGACGGCGCTCCGTTGTATCCGGTGGTCAGGATCCGTTTGTCGCGGACGATCACGGAGCCCACTGCCGCCCGGGGGCAGGTGCTCCGCCTGGCCACCTGGAAGGTGATCTCCATAAAGTAGTCATCCCAAGAGGGCCGTTCCTGGTCTTTGCTCACAAATCCTCCGCTGTCGGTCGTCACGTCTCTTTGTTTCCTTCCGTCTTGATCCTGGCCGAGTGCATCGCCTGTGAGCGTGCGTCCGGCATGGCCTCACTCGGCGGCGCCGGGGATGCGGCTCGCCTCCTCGACTTTGGTGCCGAATAGCCGGTCGCCGGCATCACCGAGGCCGGGGACGATATACCCTCGATCATCCAGGCAGCAGTCCTTGGCTGCAACGTGGATGTCGATCTCTGGATGGACATCGTGAACCTGGGCGATGCCTTCCGGCGCGGCGATCAGGCCCACGTACTTGATGCGCTTGATCCCATGGCGCTTGAGGATGTTGCAGGCTGCCGTGGTCGAGCCACCGGTGGCCAGCATCGGGTCCAACAGCAGGCAGACATCCACCTGGCTGGCTGATGGGAGCTTGCAGTAGTACTCGACGGGCTGCAAGGTACTTTCATCGCGATAGAGCCCGATATGTCCCACCTGGGCATCGGGTATCAGGCCCCAGATGGGATCCACCATGCCCAGGCCCGCGCGCAGAATCGGAACGAGGGCAACCCGCTCTGAGAGAACCTGGCCGGGGGCCTCGGCCAGCGGCGTGGTGACTGAGGTCTCGATCAGGGCTAGGTCGGCCAGGGCTTCGTAGGCCAGGAGGGTGCTCAGTTCCCATACTAGCTCCTGGAAGCGACGCACGCCGGTGCCGGCTTGGCGGAGGAAGGCCAGCTTGTGGCGCACCAGCGGATGTTCGGACTCGTATACGTTTTTCATGGTTGCCCCCATAGGTTAGTCTGGTATAAGGCTTCTGGGCTGTATCGCTGCCGTCGCTCAGCCGTGGCGCTGGGCAAAACGAGCCATCCTGTCCAGGGCTTGCTCGATCTGGTCGTAGCCGGTGGCGTAGGAACAGCGGACATGTCCGGCCCCGCAGGTGCCAAAGGCGCTGCCGGGCACGCAGGCGACCCGCTCTTCGTGGAGCAAGCGCTCCGAGAATTCCTCGTCGGTCATGCCGGTGACGGCGATGGAGGGGAAGGCATAGAAGGCCCCCTTGGGCTCAAAGCAGGTCAGGCCGATGCTGTTCAGGCCATCGACGATGAGGCGTCGCCGCCGGTCATAGCGGGCGCGCATCTCCTGGAGGGCCTCCTCGCCGTGCTGGAGCGCCTCCAGCGCGGCGTACTGGGCGATGGTGGGTGCCGACATGATCGTGTACTGGTGCACCTTGCGCATGGCTGCCAGAATATCGGCTGGGGCTGCTGCATAGCCGATGCGCCAGCCGGTCATGGCATACGACTTGGAAAAGCCGCCTAACAGGATCGTCCGCTGGCGCATCTCTGGCAGTGAGGCAAAGCAGGTGTGCTCCGCGCCGTATACGAGCCGGTCGTAGATTTCGTCAGAGATGACGAGCAGGTCGTGCTTCTGGGCCAGGCGAGCCACGTCGAGCAGGTTCTCTCGACTCATCACTGAGCCGGTCGGGTTGTTGGGATAGCCAAGCAGCAGGGTCTTGGTCTTGCCGGTGATGACCTCCTCGATCTGTGACGACAGGACCTGGAAATCATTCTGCGCACTGGTGCAGACGTTCACCGGGACACCACCACCAAAGATTACCTCGGAGTTGTAGGACACAAAGCAGGGCTCGGGCACGATCACTTCGTCGCCATAGTCGGTGGTTGCGGCCAGGGCCAGATAGAGTGCTTCCGAGACGCCAACGGTGACCAGAAGCTCGGTCTCCGGATCGTAGCGCAAGCCGTAGAGCCGTTCCAGGTGATCCGACAGAGCGACGCGCAGGGCGCTGATGCCCGAGTTGGAAGTATAGTGCGTTTCCCCGGCCTCGAGAGACCGGATGCCGGCGCTGACGATCGATGGCGGTGTGGCAAAGTCTGGCTCGCCAATGCCCAGCGAGATGACATCGTCCATCGTAGCGGCAATGTCAAAGAAGCGACGGATGCCGGATGGCGGTACTTTTTCTATCTTGTTCGCTACAAACTGTCTCATGGCTGCTTCAGGACCTCCTTGTCCTAGTGGTCTTTATGGTTACTGCGCTCGAGATCGTCCTCGGCCTCTTCGGCAGACTCGAGCATCCCTGAATCGAAACCTGGGTGTGGCTGGATTGCCCAGCGATCCTCCAGCTCGTCGTAGTGCAGGTCAAAGAAAGCGCCCTGTTCTGTCTCGACCGAAAAGGCCGGCCCCTCTGGCGTGCGCCACCGCCGCTCGATGTGGTTTACGGGCAGCCGGCGTCCCCGCCAGACCACCGCCCGCGGCTCCTGCGGGTAGGTGTGGCCCGAATAGCACTCGACCCGAGCGGCGCCCTGTTCAGCCACTGGACTGGGCAAAATCGACGCGAGACGAATCGCCGACGTTCAGAATTCGGTAGCGCCCGCGCACGACGGCGTCCCTGCCGATCAGGGACTGGTCCAGTGTGGTGTCGTCGATGTAGGCGCCCTCGTCGATGATCGAATCGCGGACGATCGACTGCTTGACCACGCTGTCCTCAGCGATGGTCACATAGGGGCCGACGATGGCGTGCTCAACCTGGGCTGAAGGGGCAATGTACACCGGTGGAATGAGCACAGAGTCGGTCACGATAGCGTTGTCGGAATTGTCCCTGCCGTGGTCGAGGAGGTAGCGGTTGGTCTGGAGCACCGCCTGTGGCGTGCCACAATCCTCCCATACCGACACCTCTCGCACGCCGAATCGCGCGCCCTGCTCAATCATCAAGGTAAAAGCATCGGCCAGGTAGAACTCGCCCTTGGTCTGCAGGTTGCGCTCCATCAGTTCCTCGATGGCGCGCAGCAGCCAGTCCGAGTCGCGGACATAGTAGGCGCCGATGACGGCCAGCTTGTTTTCTACGCCATCGGGCTTTTCGTCGTAACGGATCACCAGGTCGTCTTCGCCCAGCACGGCCACGCCAAAGCGGCGCGGGTCCTCTACCTCCTTGACGTAGAGGATACCGTCCAGACCGGATGCCTCCAAGCCGCTGAGATCGGCCTCAAAGATGGTATCGACAAAGATGATGATCACCGGGCCCGAGAGGTTCTCGCGGGCCAGCCAGATGGCATGGGCCTGTCCGAGCAACTCGCTCTGCACCACGGACCGTGCCGGATAGCGGTATCCACTGTCCTCGTAATACTCCTCGATCTGATCGCCAAGCCAGCCGACGATAAAGATCAGTTCTTCCACATCCACGTCAAGGTCATCCAGCTTGTCCAGGATATGACCCAGCACCGGCTTGCCGGCTACGTTTACAAGAGGCTTGGGCTTGGACCAGGTGTGGGGCCTCATCCGTTTGCCGAAACCTGCCAAGGGAATGATAACTCGCATAGAACTCTCAACCTTTCTCGTGTATTTGTGCCTGGATCGGGTTCAAGCCTGGTCGACCCGGCGCAGACGTCTCCGCGCTGGCGTGGCAAAGGCCGCCCACAGGGCAATCGCCCAGAAGACGAGGGCGAGCGGATCCTCGCTAATGCTGGTGATCACCAGATCGAGCATCATGCCCAGCGGCAAGAGCAGGGGAATCTCTTTGAAGCCCAGTTCAGTTAGGGCTTGGACGGAGAAATAGCGCACGATCAGCCACTGGTTGATCACCAGGGCCACCAGGGTGATGGCTACGCTCAGCGCCTGCAGACCGGGACCTCGCTTGCGCCCAGCGCCAAGTGCCACTGCTATGCCGACCAGCCAGCCAATTGCGATGGCGACGAATCCCAAGTGGTAGTTAGTGATGACTACAAGCCCGTACCAGATCAGGATGCCTACCACGGCAGCGGCGAGGCCAGCCAGCAGAGCGAATACTGGGTCAGGGTTCTTGGTCTCGGCTTGGAACTGCTGCGCGACGGCCAGTGCACATACTGGGCAGTATGTGGCATGGGGGTCTCCCCATCTCTTGCCTCGAACCTGGACCTCCTCCCCCTCAGGGATGTCTGCCTGACAGCGCTGACAGGTGTTCATGGTGTCGCCTCTGTGGCCTTGTGATGGGATTGGTGCTGCAGTGTCGGTGTCTGCCGGTGCCAGGCAGTGGCGCTTTCGTAGGCGTGGGCCACTCGCAGCACGGTGGCCTCGTCAAAAGCGCCGCCCATGATCTGCAGGCCGATGGGCAGGCCAGACGAGTCGAATCCGCAGGGTAGCGAGATTCCCGGCAGCCCTGCCAGCGATAGGGCCAAGGTGAATACGTCCTGCAGGTACATCTGGATCGGATCGCTCACCTTCTCGCCGAGCTTGAAGGCAGTGGTTGGCGAAGTGGGGGTCAGCAGCACGTCGCACTTTGCCAGCGCCTGGTCAAAGTCCTCGCGGATCAGGGTGCGCACCTGGCTTGCCTTGCGGTAGTAGGCGTCGTAGTAGCCGGCCGATAGGGCGTAGGTGCCCAACATGATTCGCCGCTTGACCTCGGGACCAAAACCCTGTCCCCTCGTCTGGCGGTAGGTGTCCCACAGGTCCAAACCCTCCAGCGAGAGGCCGTAGCGCATGCCGTCGTAGCGGGCTAGATTGGCGGACGCCTCGGCCGGGGCGACGAGATAGTAGACGGGCAGGGCGTAGCTGGTGTGGGGCAGCGAGACGTCCACGATCTTGGCACCCAGGGAAGCCAACGTGCCCGCGGCAGCGCGTACCGCATCCTCGACCTCGGGTTGCATACCTTCGATCGCATACTCTTTTGGGATGCCGACGCGCAGGCCGCGGATGTCGCCTGCCAGTACCCGGGCATAGTCGGGCACCGGCGCGTTGACCGAAGTTGAGTCGCGTGTATCGTAGCCGGAGATAGAACCGAGTAGAAGCGCTGCACCAGTGACGGTCCGGGCAAAGCAGCCGATCTGGTCTAGGGAGGAGGCAAAGGCCACCAGGCCCCACCGGCTCACGCGCCCATACGTGGGCTTGATGCCGACTACACCGCACAGGGAGGCCGGCTGGCGCACGCTGCCTCCAGTATCAGAGCCCAGGGCGCCAAGGGCCAGCCCGGCTGCCACGGCAGCGGCGCTGCCGCCGCTGGAGCCTCCGGGCACGCGGCTCAGGTCCCAGGGGTTGTGGGTGGCAAAGTAAGCCGAGTTCTCGGTGGACGAGCCCATGGCGAACTCGTCGGTGTTGGTCTTGCCCAGGATAACGGCCCCTGCTTTGCGCAGCTTTTCGACGGCAGTGGCGCTAAAGGGCGGGATATAGTTCTCCAGGATGCGCGAGCCGCAGGTGTTGGGCAGGCCCTCGACACAGATGACGTCCTTGATGGCCAGCGGGATGCCCAGCAGGGGCGGGAGGTCCTGCCCGTTACCGCTGGCGCGAATCTGGTCAGCGCTGGCTGCTTGTTCCAAGGCCAGTTCTGGGGCGAGGGTGAGGTAGGCCTTGATGTCGTTATCATGAGCCAAGATGCGGTCCAGCAGAGCCTGGGTCAGCTCGACCGACGAGATTTGGCCCCGGCGCAATAGATTGCGAGCCTCGGGGATGGTTAGTTTGGCCAGTTCGCTCATTCGTTCCCCTCGAGCACGACCGGCACGCGAAAGTAGCCATCTTGGGTGTGGGGAGCATTGTCCAGTACATCGGCCTGTCGCAGTGAGGGCTGGATCTGGTCGTTGCGCATCACGTTCTCCAGGGGCAGGACGGTGGCTGTGGGTGCAATGGCGCTGGTGTCGAGTTCCTGCAGGCGCTGGGCGTACTCTAGGATCGAGGAAAGCTGCTCGCGAAATAGCTCCTTTTCCTGGTCCGACAAGGACAACTGCGCCAATTGGGCGACGTGCTCTACTTGTGCAAGACTCAGTTTCATCGTCTCGAACCTCATGCTGGCTGAGGGCATTATACACCAAAAGGCCGGGTGCGACAAAAACAGCAGGAGGTTGCAGGGGCGGGCCGGGGGCGTACGGCCCGCTCAGTGATCCCGATCCCGATGCCAAGATTTTTCTGGGAAACAAAGGTGGGATCACCTCGGCTAGTGGGCAGTGGGTAGTGTTTAGTGTGGGGGGGCGCTGAAGCACCAGCCCAAGCCTGTGCTGATGTACAAAATCAAAACCCCTTTGGGTTTGGATATGATGCACACAGACCGCTTTGCATATACGTTCGTAGTCATCGTGAGTACCCGGTATTCTGTGCCTGCAATACTGCTGCAAGATGCAGTGGATTGCCACACCCACTGCGAATGGTGATTTCTACGTTCTATTATAGCACACATGTTCGTGTCTATCTACTTTTCCGTGGCGGTTTCAGTCTTTGAGCAGGGGAGAGACGGACAGCCACGAATTGGACGAAGGGGCGTTGGGACGGTTGCACCTGTGCAGATTGTCAGCATGTCTGGAGAGAGATTCATGTCATAGCGGGCTGAGGGAGGGGCGGGGATGGTTGGGCTCGGGCTGATTCTCGCGAAGCAGGAGGGTAGCTTCGCGCATCATAGAGTTTCAGGGCCTATGGGCAATGGATGGATGAAAGCGTTGACGGTTCGGGGGAAGGCTGGTAGAATGGCGGAAGCACGAAAGAGAGGCGGTCCCGATGAGCAAGTATGATGCATTCAGCCGGATCTTCCAATTGCCCCCCGCTATGCAGCCCTACCTGAAACTGATCGTCACAGAGCAGGAGATCGATCTGGTCCTTGGGCTTGAGGAGCGGCCTTTGACCGGCGAGGAAATCACCGAGATGCTGCGGATGTCCCAGGATGAGGCGGAGCACCTCTTGCGAAAGGCCTGGAAGCGGGATATCGTCGGCCGGGTATCTGCAGACGATCAGGTCCGATACGCGCCTGGCCAGTTCTACGCCAATCTGGACTACCTTTCGGCCTACGAGACGGGTACCTGGCGAAGGCTGCCGGGAACGGTAAGGAGCGAGGTGGCCGAGTGGCAGTTGCAGCGATTCATCGAGATGTGGAGGCCGGCCATCGAAAAGGTGGTCGGTGACCCGGGTGCGTGGGTGCCGGTCAAGAACCGAGATGTGCTCCTCCTGGAGGAGGCTTTGGATCTGGTCGAGGCATCGGAACACGTCTGCCTGCTACCCTGCCAGTGCAAGACGACGCTTTGTCCAGATAGCCCCAAGATCGAGGGCAGCATGCGCCTCGGCGAGCGGGCTCGCCTGACACTGGAACAGGGCCAGGGACGCAGCCTCACTGCCGACCAGGCCAAGGCGCACCTGCTCCACCTCGACCGCATGGGCTTGATCCACACCGGTCCCCGCCAGTGGCGCGAGCACGATCCAAAGCTGGAATGGATCAGCCACGGCAACTGCCACCCGAGCTACTCCTTTCCGTTCCTGGCCGGGCAGCGCCTGGGACTGGGCAAGCGCTATCCACGCGCTCACTATTCGGCTGCCATAGACTGGGATCGATGCACGCATTGTGGAATCTGTGTTGGCCGCTGTCCCTTTGGCGCCTTCTATCAGGATGGCACTGAGGTTCGCTTGCACGATCAAGCGCGCAGACAGGTCATGTATGATGAAGATCGCTGCTGGGGTTGTGGCCTGTGTGCCAATGCCTGCCCGGAGATGGCCATCGAGATGAGGCCTTTGAGCTAGATATCCCCCCACGCTCGGGCCAGCAGAGTCGGCGTGCTGTGATGGGCGGGCTATGCATGCTTCGACCAACTCGGCATGCTTCGATAGGTGGCTGGTTCTCCCATCTACCGAACGATTGTGCTCACATCCTCTTGCGTTTTGCTTGCAATATGATATAATATTGTTGTTCTCTTGGAGGGAACACCTTTCGCAACTCCAGACCGGCGCTCAGCCGGGCCGGCCTGAGGTACGAATCCGGCGCGGGGTGGGCGCCAAGGTCAGGATAGTGTGGAACAGGAGTCCATCCCACGTAAGGGATGGGCTTTTCGTTACTGGAGAGGGAGCATATCGCAACTCTTCTCCCGTCAGGGCTCCCTGGTCTTGAGATGGCACCGAAGGAATAGGAACATGACCAACGATGCGCGGTCCTACAACCTCTCCACCCTACGCGAGCTCCTCAGAGAAGCCTTTAACCGTGTCGAGCTATTAGAACTGGTCTTGGACGACCCGCAGTTCTGCGACCCGCAATTCGGCGACCTCGCTGATCATTTTGCGGAAGCTGATTCCAGGGTCGACATGGCTCAAAAGACTGTGGACTGGTGTGACAGGCACGGTTGCATCCCCTACCTGGTCGAACGGGTTAAGGAAGTACGTTCGGAGAAATATCGGGAGTATGAGGCAATGCTCGTGGCCTCGGGCGTACTGGAGGCGCCAGCCCCTTTGCTCCCATCACCCCCGTCACCGGAGCCGCAATCTGGCCTAATATATATGCTGCAAAGCCGGTGGCCCTGGATAGCCATTGGGCTGGCGTTGGTATTGATCGTGGTATTCAGCAATGTGTGGTTGCCGTGGCTCACACCTAGTACGCCTACGCCAACACCGACCGACACGGCCACTCCATCACCGACAGTCACGTACACTGCAACGCCTACATCCACGGCGACCCCTAGCAATACTCCCACTCCAACCTCCACTGCGACGCCCACATCCACGGCGACCCCTACCAGTACTGTCACCCCAACTACCACTGTCACGCTCACGCCGACACCCACGGCTACCCACACGATGACGCCCACACCGACTCCCACGGTGACGCCCACGCCTACCCCCACGATCACACCCACTCCGACGCCGGCACTGACTGTTCGGGACATGATCGAGCATCTATATGGGTATGCGTACTCTCAGCGCCTTGCCTTCTATCGCCCTACTCCGGGCGGCGATCCGGGGTGGAGAAAGCCTACACTGGTGTGGCCTTGTGAGTTCGAAGGAAGCCTAATCGTGCCTGAATGGTGGCGCAATCTCAATGGGCTCGGGTGCAAAGTTGCGGCTTCAGGAGAGCCGGTGCTGTGGCTGGGTGTTGATAATCGGGAAAGATCGCCAATAGATTCGCCTGGCCCCTGGGATATCTGGTGGCCCGCAACAGGTGAAGACAGTTTTTTTGTCTTGCGTCCGGGTATGGCTTACGAGATCGCATTCTATCCCTACGATGCTGTGCCCTTGGGCATCCTCATAGAGGACAGTGAAAAGAGGGTTACCTATAGATTTACCTACGAGTTGTGGCCAGATGTCACGAACGGATACTACGCCAACCTCGAGAAGCAGCGTGCAGGTGAGAACGACGCAGAGACTACCTCTGGGGGCCCCTTCAGGCTTGAGACTTGTGGAGAGTATGCCTGTCGCTACCGCCTCCGCACCGAACTGGATCACGGTGAACTGGTGTTCAGATGGAAGGCTGGGCAGGGATCCGAAGAGTGGGAGACGCTTGGACAGGAGGGAATCCTCGGAGTCGAGGGTGGCGATTTGTACCGGCTGGGCTTGACGATCATGGCTGTTCCCCGAAGCTATTCGTCTGTTTGGATCTCGGAGGCAAAGTTGGAGTGGTCTTTATTCTCAGAGCAGGATTCCTCTAACCTCTCATTCAGACAGACCGTCCAAGTCGCCGGTCCTGGATTCGAGGCAGTCGACGGTAGCTCTCAGTGGATCTCACCAGACCCGGAATCAGGCGCAGAGATGCTGTATTGTGAGAGCCCAGACTACACGCAGCCTCTCGCACAGCCGAATTCTGCCAGTTGGTGCATTGAGCTAGATGACGCTGGTTACTATGATGTCGACGCATTTATCCCGAGCATGCCAGGTACATTTACTATGAACCAGACTGCGGTATATGAGATTGAGCATGCGTATGGAACGGCCAAGGTGCCGCTAAACCAGCAAGAACATCAGGATGAGTGGGTGTACCTTGGGACGTATTACTTCGATGGGAACTCTACTGAGCGGTGCGTACGCCTGACAGCCCTAACCATGGTGAATGAGATGTCGTATACCGTGTACGATCGAGTCAGATGGACCCGCTATGACTGACCGCTGATGCGCAGTTGGCACTTGGACCTGCAAGTGAGCAGTGGGGACCTGCTGGCACTTATTCGGATTTGAGCAACTCGCTCAGAATCAGCTGGGCTGCCCGCTTGTCCAGGGGCTCGTTTTTGGAGCCGCACTTGGGGCTTTGTATGCAGCTTGGGCAGCCATCCTCGCAGGGGCAGTCGCGGACGGCATTGTAGGTGGTGCGCCACAGGTCTCCCAGCAGGTCGAAGCCCTTTTCGGCGATGCCTACTCCACCGGGAAATGCGTCATAGATGAAGATCAGGGCGGTGTTGGTGTCGGGATGGTAAGGCGTCGACAG
>JASFLR010000015.1:0-12864 GCA_050117995.1 Anaerolineae bacterium | reverse complement strand
GCCGACATCGTCCATCACGTCCAGTGCCCTGGATGCGTCGTCAACCGGAAGTCCACGCAGGATGCGCTTGACCCGGTCGATGATCTCGTCGGAGGCGACCATCATCTCGAAGGAGCTGGTCAGACCCTGCTCCAGGTAGCCGACGTCGTGGATCATGTTGCCGCCGATGAGGGCCGCGGTGGTGATGTTCATGGTCGCTTCCAGGGCTGCCTGTTCGTCGAACATCTTGGCGTCGGAGCATCCGGCGGTCTCGTACTCGGGCACACCCAGCCACTTGGTGATGTCGGTGTAGGCCGCGCTGAGCAGCGCCATCTCGGGTGAGCCATAGCAGTAGACGGTCGTCTGCATGTCCATGTTGGACATCAAGCCGCCGATGATGAGCGGCGCGCCCGGCTTGCGGATCTGGCTGAGGACGATGCCGAAGAGGCTCTCGGTGAGGGCCTGGACAGCCGTCCCAGCCAGGGTGCAGGGCGCGGTGGCGCCTGCCAGCGGGCATGGCGTGTAGACAAAGGGGATCTCGTTGTCGCTGGCAAAGATCAGCTTTTGCACCACCTCTTGCGAGTGGCTGAGGGGCGACACCGGCTCGATATAGAGCGAAAAGATCGGCCCCTTGCGCCATTCTTCCTTGCCGCCCACGCGGATATGGGCCATTTCAAGCTGGTCCTTCAGCCCGTCGATATCCACGGCGGTGATGTTGATCGGCTTGTTGGTGCCTTCGAGCATGGCCAGGTACTGCCAGCGGTCGTAGGTGCCCACCTGCACGTCCTGGACAATACCCAGCGACATGTGAAAGTCGATGTTGGGCAGAGCCTGGGCCATCCTGGCAAAGTTCTTGACATCCTTATAGGTGGCCCGCCGCCGCTCGCCACTGTAGGGATCGATGGTGAAGGGCGTGTCCGACCCGGCACCAAAGTAGAGCGAGTCCTTGTAGAGCTCCATCTTGTGCTTGCGGTCGGGGCCGACGACGACAACCTTGCGCGGCAGTGTTGCCAGGGCCTTATCCACCATCCAAGGCGGGATCTTGACCAAGGCATTATCAGCCTGCCGATCCTCGACGATAGCTCCACCATCGTGGGCCACCTGCACGCCTTCCTCATCATAGACGCGCACGCCGGTCTCATACAGCACCGTCAAAGCGGAAAAGTAGATCGCCTCGATCTCATCTTCCGTCAGTACCTGGAACGTCGGCGTGGCGTTCACTTCATAGTTCGTTTTTCGTACTTGCATCGTTTTCTCCTATCTGTGAATGGTAGGTTGGTGTGCTGGGAGAGCCCGATCTGCAAGGGGTCCCGATCACCAAACACCAAATCAGCGCATGAATGACTCCTGGCGGATTTCGCCACCGGGTGGGACGATCAAAAAGTCCTTGTCTGCCATGGGGGCGCTGGCGCCGTTGCTGGCGAGTTGTTCAGCCAGCTCGATCAGCTTCCGTACGTACTGATCCGAACCCAGCATCTCCTCGTAGCGCATAGCCCAGCGCTCGCAGAAGCGAGATACTTCCTCTGCCTGCGGACGGTAGGTCTCCAGGTCCGCTTCATTGTGGGCCACCAGGACCAGCCGCTCATAGTGCTGGTACTGCTGGTCCATGATCCACATCGCTTCCTTCTCGCCATAGGCCGGCACGTACTCGTGATACTCTTTGAGCGGGTGGCTGCCCGATTCGAGCCAGCCTTTGCTCAGGTAGTAGGTACCGGGCACAGCCTGGAACTCGCGCATGTAGGCGTGGTAGGAGCCCAGCAGCAGGGCAATGCAGTCGTCGACGCGCGGCACCAGCAGCGTGTGCGGTCCCGCTCTCAGTCCCTTCAGGCCGGTGCCGCACAGGCCATAGCCCAGCACAACCAGGCTAGGCTGCTCAAGACCGTCCAGCACTTCCTGCAGTGTGCCAGCCATCTTGCCGGGCACTCTGTGCAAGCCATAGTCCATGAAGGTGACTTGCTGTGCCAGGCCGTCCGGCAGCAGGTTGGTCAGCAGGTCTTGCAGCACCTGGCAGGATACGACGACTACGGGCAATCTCTCCGGTGACAACATCTCCGCCTCGTAGAGCTAGGCCGCGCCGACGAACTTTTTCGCCAGATCCGACCCGGCGGGCGCGTTCGAACCGTACCCATCGGCGCCGATGCGCTCGGCAAAGGCCGCATCCACCGGCGCGCCGCCGACCATGACCTTGACCTGGTCGCGCAGCCCTGCCTCTTCGATGGCTTTGATGGTCTGGGCCATGGCCCGCATAGTCGTCGTCAGCATGGCCGACATGCCCACCACGTCCGGCTGGTGCTCTTTGATGGCCTCGATGAACTTTTCCGGATCCGCGTTAAAGCCGATATCTACGATCTCGAAACCGGCGCCCTCGCACATCATATTGACCAGGTTCTTGCCGATGTCGTGCAGGTCGCCCTTGACGGTGCCCATCAGAATCTTACCAATGAGCTTGACGCCGCTGGCCACCAAATGCGGGCGCAGCACTTCCAGTCCGGCCTGCATCGAGTCGGCGGACATCAACACCTCGGGCACAAACATATCGCCGGCCTTGAAGCGTACGCCGACTTCGCCCATGCCGACCACCATGGCGTTGTCCAGGATATCCTTGGCAGCCAATTCCTGGTCAATTCCCCTCTGGACCAACTTGGCGGTCTTGTCGGCGTCGCCTTCGATAATGGCCGTCGAAATTCGCTCGTATAGCCTACTCATCTTTGTCCTCCTCTGTTTCCTTGGACTCACCTGCTCTGCTCATTCTGGACTGCGGTCCACGCGAGCAGAAGGGTGATATATGCTGCGGGCTAGTGATCCTTGACCCGCTCTTCGGCCTCGGCCAGTGCCTTTTCGATGGCCTTTTCTGTCTCGGGCTTGATGGGCGATGGCTGGTGTGTGGCCAGGATGTCGCGCACGCGAGCTGCCGTCCGCTCTTTGAAGCTGGTCTTGCCCATCATGTCCCATTCCTCGTAGTTGCGGCGATCGCACAGCTTCGGGTACCAGAACTCGTTCTTGTAGTAGCGCCGTGTGTGCTCCTCGCGCAGGTAGTGGCCGTTGGGGCCGACATTGTGGATGACCGGTACCGCCAGTGTGTCCTCGTTGACCTCGATGCCCCGCGTGATCCGCCGGGCGTAGCCGATGGCCTCGTCCATGGCACATAGTTGGAATACGGATCCGGTCATGCCGCTCTCGGTATAGCCCACATCGTGGCACAGATCGCCGCCGGTGAGGGCCGAGAAGAGGACTGACATGCTACCTTCGATGATAGCTTGCTCGTCAAAACACTTGGAGTCTGTGCAGCCGCCTGTCTGCCACAGCGGCAGGCCGGCAAAGTGCGCCAGCTCGGTCAGCGCAGCCATATTCAGCGGCAGCTCGGGCGCGCCGTAGGCCAGAATCATGGAACTCATATCCATGGCGGAGAAAACGCCGCCCATAAAGTAGGGCAGCCCTGGCTGGATGGTCTGGGCCAGGGTCAGGCCCATCCACGACTCGGCCGCGCCCTGGATGACGATGCCCGCCGAAGTGATCGGGGCCGTACCGCCCGAGATGGGGCAGGGGGTGAAGATGAGGGGCACCCGGTGTCGGGCAGCAAAGATCAGCTTGTCCACTGCCTCAAAGGTGCTAACCAGCGGCGAAAGCGGCTCGCAGTAGTGGACATAGTTGGGGCGCAGCTCAAAGGCTTCCTGCCCGCCGGCCTCGGCTACGGCGATCTCGTGGATGCCTGCCGAATCAAAGCGGTCGTAGGACCAGGCGACGATCGGCTTGCTGGTGTTGGGGAACATGCCGGCGAATTCGTACAGCGCCCCCAACTCGTGGTGCACGTCGTTGACGGTGCCCAGCGACTCGACGAAATCAATATTCGGTAGAGCGTCGCACATCTTGGCCACCGCGGGCACGTCCGACTTGACGTAAAGGCGGCGCTCCATCGTTTCGATATCGATAAAGTTGGGGCAGGTGGGGCCAGGTCCAAAGTGCGCCCGGCCCGGGCTGATGTGGATATTGTGTTTCGGATTTCCGTCGCGGGCCCAGATGGTAAAGCTGCGCGGCGCTTTGGCCAACGCATCCTTGACCATGTACGATGGCAGTCGCACCCGCAACCCGTCCACCCATGCGCCAGCTTCTTTCAAGATCTCTCGGGCTTCATCGTGATAGACATCCAGCCCAGTGTACTCGAGTACGTGGAGTACGCCGTCGAACATCTCCTGCAACTGGTCCTGGGACAGCAGTTGGAAGCGTACCCCTGAATTGATGACATAGTTAGTCCTCATGGACAGAACCTCCTTTTTGCTGGGGCTAGGGTCAATAGCCTACGATTGGCCCTAACTCACGAACTTTTTGGCCAGCTCGGACGCGCTGGCTGCGTTCGACGCGTAGCCGTCGGCGCCGATCTGGTCGGCAAAGGCCTGGGTCACGGGCGCGCCACCGATCATGATCTTGACCTTGTCGCGCAGGCCGGCCTCTTCCAGGACTTTGATGGTGCTCTCCATGGCCCGCATGGTCGTCGTCAGCAGGGCCGACATACCCACCACGTCAGGCTCGAATTCCTTCACTGCTTCGACAAAATCTTCGGGGGCGACGTCCTTGCCGAGGTCCTTGATCTCAAAGCCCGCTCCCTCGCACATCATGCCTACCAGGTTCTTGCCAATGTCGTGCAGGTCGCCCTTCACGGTACCCAACAGTACCTTGCCGACCATCTTGACGCCACCTTCGGCCAGCAACGGCTTGAGGATGTCCATGGAGTTCTGCATCGTCTTGGCCGAGCGCAGCACTTCGGGCACAAACATATTGCCCGCTTTGAACTCGACGCCGACGTGGTCCATACCGGGCATCAGACCCTGGTTGAGGATCTGTTCGGCAGACAGGCCATCGTCCAGGGCGTCGTCGGTCAGGTCAGCGATCTCGCCCAGGTCTCCTTCGATAACGGCGGTCGAGATCTGTTCCAAAATCTCACTCATGTTCCTTTACCTCCTGGTGTAAATCAGCGCACAACTCGGTATCTCATGGTTCTGTCAATAGGTGCATCCCCTCGTCGCCTGAACTGTCACCCCCTTTCGAAAACGGATTGATCTATGCAGTTTAAATCTTACGAAGCACGTTCTTCCACGTATGCCTGCAACTGGCGTGCCGTTAGCTCGTCCAGCGGCGGGTCCTCGTGCTTGGCCAGAAGATGTTGCCAGCGCTGGCGGGCGCGGTCCACGACCGTGGGCTTGCCGGCCTGCATCCAGTCTTCCAGCCCGCCCCGGTCGCAGAGTTCCGGCTTCCAGAACTCGGTCCGGCAGCGGTCCACGGTATGTGTCTCCATGAGGAAATTGCCCCCGGGGCCCACATTGGCCGTGATCTCGTAGGCCAGGGTATCGGGAGACACGTCGATGCCCCGATACAGGCGACGGATCATGCCGGCCATCTCGTCGTCTAGCACGAATTTCTCATAGGAGAAGGCCAGGTAGGAGCTGAGTATGCCAGCTGAGTGCAGCACAAAGTCGATCCCGGCGTTGACTGCCGTCAGCAAGCTCATCATCGACTCGAATCCCGCCTGGGCGTCGGGGAAGCTGGCATCGGTGAGCGAGCCGCCGCTGCGCGAGGGCAGGCCGTAGTAACGGGCCATTTGCGCGTGGGCCAGTATCTCCTGCGAGAGCTCTGGGCTGCCGATGACCATAGCGCCTGTTCTCATCTCGATATTGGTCGAAGCGGAGCCCAAGATCACCGGTGTGCCGGGGTTGATGAACTGGGTCAGCGCGATGCCAGCCAGGAGTTCGGCGGTCTGTACCACCAAGACGCCTGCCAGCGTGATCGGCCCCGTGGCTCCGGCCATCATCAGGGCAGCGAGCACGAGCGGCTGTCCATATTGGGCATACTCCACCAGCGCCTCCAGCATCTCGGTACTGTATCCCAGCGGGCTCAGGCTGTTGATCAGGGCAATAGTCACAGGCCAGCCCCTGATATCCCTGTCGAAAAGGATCGAGGCCATCTCAAAGGTGTGGCGCGCCGCGGCCTGGCCTGCAGAGCTGCCCATGAATGGCTTGTCAGAATGGCGCATGTGGGCGTGAAGTATCTGCAAGTGCGCCTTTTCCCGGGGTATATCCCCAGGCTCGACGAGAAGATGGCCGCTGAGGTCCTGGTTGGGAAGCGCGTGGGCGATCTTGGAAAGGTTATCATAATCTTCCATCGTCGCCACCCGCCTGCCTACCACGCCGTCGACAGCCGGCGCAGCGTCCACCAAGAAAGGAGCGCCATAGCCGGGGGCAAAAACTGTCCGGCCATTGCCCACGCGCACGCTTCGGTCGGGATTTCGCGCCTGGATGGTAAACTGCTTGGGCACGGTTTCCAGCGCTTTCATCACCTGTTCTTCGGAAAGGTAGACCCGGCTGCCGTCGGTTCTGATACCATGCTTCTCAAAGGTGGATAGCGCCGGTTCGTAGGGGAACTCGACGCCTACGTTAGCCAGCAACCTCATGCTGGCCTCGTGAATTTGTTGGATGTCCTCGCCAGACAGAATCTCGTGGAACATCTAGATACTCCTCCTGAGGGAGCATTCGCGTTGTCGGATATTAAGCCCCAGTGACTTGGTTCGCAGGTTGCCTCCCTGTTCCGGTTGGACTAGTTCCAGTCCAGGGCTCGTCTGGCTATTTGGCCTTCTGTCGCTTGCGGTAAGCCTTCAGATAGCGCATCGAATACTCGTCGCGGCCCAGCGCCAGGTCGGTGGCCTGGATATAGTGAGCTACCTTGGCAGCATCTACAATGGGGCAGTTGAGCCCTCGCTCGATGGCCATTGCCAGGAATACGCCATTGATCGTCTCCCGGTCGGGCAGACCAAAGGACACGTTGCTGGCGCCCAGCGCCATGTTGACCCCAAGCTCTTCCTTGACCATCCGGATCGCCTCGAGCGTGATCCACCCCGCCATCGAGTCGGCGCCCACCGTGAGTGCCAGGCAGTCGATGAGGATATCCTCGCGGCCAATGCCGTGCTTTTCCGCGCGCTCGACGATCTTTTTCGCCACTGCGAGCCGCTTCTCCGGCGTTTCGGGGATGCCGTCGTCGTCCATGCACAGGCCGATGACCGCGGTCTTGTACTCGGCTACCAGGGGCAGGATGCGAGCCAGGCTTGCCTCCTCACCGTTGACCGAGTTGACCAGGGGCTTGCCGTCTGGGTTCAGTTCCTTGTGCATCGCCAGCGCTGCAGCCAGGGCTTCGCCGTTGGGCGTGTCAATACAGATCGGAACGTCTACTGTCTCCAGGACCAGTTTGACGGCCTTGGGCAGTAGATCCTCCTCATCCACGCTGGCAGCGCCCACATTGACGTCCAGAATGTCGGCTCCCACCTCAACCTGAGCCAGTGCCTCCTGCCGCACCAGCTCTAACTCGCCGGCTACCAGGGAGGCAGCCAGTTTCTTCTTGCCCGTCGGGTTGATCCGCTCGCCGAGGATCACCGTCGGTTTGCCATCGGCGATGACAACTTGCTTTCCCATTCCCTTCAGTACAGTCTCCATACGCGATTTCGCCTCCTTCTTTTAAGGGTGCCCCTCCGGGCACAGGACTAAGATTCCCGTTTAGAGTGACGCCTTGATCTGCTGCTGAAACTCGGACACGTGCTTCTGAACCAGGCTCTCTGCCAGGTCTGCGTCCCCTGCCTCCAGTGCGCGGGTGATGGCGATATGTTGCTCCATGGCACCTCGGACACCGCTGATCCGGTCCAATACCAGATGCCAGATGCGGAAGCTCTGCGCGTGCAAGCGCCTCAGCGTATTGGCCAGTAGATCGTTGTCGGCTGCCTGGTAGAGCAACTCGTGGAACTGCTCGTCGATGGCCATGAGCGCTTTGCCGTCCCCATCGGGGGTCTCGTCCAGCCGCCGGATGAGTGCCTCCATGGCCTTGAGCTGGTCTTCTGTGGCTCGTTCTGCTGCAAGCCTGGCGGAAAAGCCCTCCAGAACCAGGCGCAGCTCGAATAGTTTTTGCAGGTCGGTTATGCTGATCTCAGATACGAACATGCCTCGCCGGGGAGCGAGAAAGACGAGGCCTTCGGCAGCCAGTCGCTGCAGGCCCTCGCGGATGGGCGTGCGGCCCAGTTGCAGGTCCTGCATCAGCGCTTGTTCGTCTATAGGTGTTTTGGGTGGGAGCTCGAGCGTGATGATCTTGTGGCGGATGAGCTGGTAGGCTTTATCGCTAAGTCGCACGCGTGCTCCTTTCCGCGGAGGTACCCTGAGCGCTCGTCATCTCTCAATATCGCCCTCGGCGATGATCTCCATTCACTGCGACTGGCCTGTGGTCCGCACTATGCACAAGCATTGAGCATACTGCTGATATATCAGAAATACACGCACAGTATACAGTGCCCGGGCCTGCTTGTCAAATTCCGCTTCGAGTGGGCACGATCTGGCTTGCGCCAGTCCAGGTGCACCCTTTCTTGCTCAGGGTTTGCTGGTTCATTCTACGTGTGGTAGAATGTCGTTGGCGGGAATGCCTTTGTCAGCATATCCCCCCCGCCGTGGCCCCGGCTTATGCCGGGGCCTCTCCCTTTGCTCCCGCCACGAGTGTATGGTAGAATGAATGCCATCCAGTACCCACGGAGGAAGCGTGACCCAGTCCCCACTCGCCATAGAGACAGCAGGACTAAGCAAATACTACGGCCGGCATCCCGCCGTCATGGACCTCGATCTGCGAGTGCCCCAGGGCGCCGTTTTTGGTTTCCTGGGACGCAATGGCGCCGGCAAGACCACGACCATCGGCATGTTGCTGGGGCTCTTGCGGCCCAGCTCGGGCCAGGCCTGGCTCTTGGACCAAGACGTGGCCCGCGACCTCCGGCCTGCCCTGCGCCGCACTGGCGTCCTCCTGGACCAGCCCGCCTTTTACCCCTATCTCTCGGGGCGGGAGAACCTGTGGGCAGTGGCCCAGGCGCTCGGTGGGGATGCCCACTCCCGCATCCCCGAGGTGCTCGAGACCGTGGAGTTGGCGGGCCGGGCCGCCGACCGGTTTGCGACCTATTCAGGGGGTATGAAGCAGCGACTGGGGCTGGCAGCAGCCCTGCTCAACGATCCCGACCTCTTTGTCTTTGACGAGCCGACGACAGGGCTCGATCCGCTGGGCCAGCGCGACATCCGCAGGCTCATCCGCCGCCTGGCCGACGAGACCGGCAAGACGATCTTTCTCTCCAGCCACCAGCTGCGCGAGGTCGAGCAGATCTGTGACCAGGTAGCCATTATCGATCGGGGCCGGTTGGTCGCTCAGGGACCGCTGCAAGATGTGGCGGCGGGCCGCGATTTGGAGACTATGTTCGTGGAGCTCACCGGGGGCAACGATGGGGCTGCTGCGGGCTGATCTCTACAAGCTGGCCCGCCACTCCCTCCTGCGCTGGATCGTCGCCATCCTGCTGGTACTGGTTGTGCTACGAGGCCTGGTCCTGCCTCCCGATCCCGACCTGCCGTGGGCCGGCCTATGGAGCGTTGACCTCATTGCATTGGCCCTGATCATGCTGGCGGCGGTGTGTACCGGCATGGAGTTCACCGAGGACACCTTCCGCTCGCTGGTCAGCCGGGGCGTGCCCCGCTGGGGTTTGCTGTTGTCCAAATTCGCCGCGCTGATCCTGGTTGGGGGGCTGTTACTGCTCGTCGTCGAGGGTCTGGCGACGCTGCTTGGCGTCCGTCCATCGTTGAACTGGGGCGAGCTGGGGCGCGCCTGGCTGGCCCTGTGGCCCTATGCTGGCCTGGTCATGCTGCTGGTTGTGCTGGCCCGCAACGGCGGCCTGGCGCTGGTCGTGGGCGTGCTCTGGGTCCCTCTAGAGCTGGCCACAGCTGGCGTGATGGGGCCCTTTGCCATGCTGTCCGACCTGCCCTCTGCCCAGTTCCTGGCCCCCGATGGCACGCTGGGCACCGTCTATCGCTGGACCCTGGGCTACAACAGCGCCAACTGGATCTATCTGGCGGAGCCGCTGCGAGCGCCCACCCCGACGAATCTCCAGCTCCAGGTCGGACCCCGTCCGGTCCTCTACTCCGCCCTGGTGCTGGCAGGCTACTGTATTCTGGGCTTGGGCCTGTCCATGCTGGTGATCTACCGGCGCGATCTGACCGAGGCGACACAGGGCAGCAGGGGGCCGCTTGGCCCCCTCCGGCGCCGCGCTCGCTCCGGAATGGCGAAGGCCAGCCGCCGCCGGGAGAAACAGCCGCTCTGGACAGGCAGCGGCCCGATGGTGCTGCGCCTGGCCCGGGCCCACCTGTTCAGGATGGGCCGCACCGCCCTGCCCAAGATCGCCGTAGCGGTCTCCCTCTTGTTCCCCTTGGCGCTGTGGGGCGCCGCCAGGGCGCTCAGAGCCACCGGTCTACAGGACGTGGTCTTTGGCTCCGGGAGCGATGGTGGAGGCCCTTTGGCCATGTCGATCAGCTTGCTCGTCGTCGGCCCTCTCGCGACGGTGGTTGGCATTCTGGCGGTGAGCAACGAGCTGAGCCTGGGCACCCGGCGCGCCGAACTGACGCGGTCCGCCACCCGCCTGCAGGCCATCGTTGCACAGAGCCTGGCCCTGGTGCTCACGGTGGGGGTGATGTTTGCCATCGTGATGGGCGTCACCCTGCTCCTGGGGGCTCAGACCAGTGGTAACTGGCATGTCGGCAGCGCGATGCGGGCGGTGCTCATCGCCTCGCTGGCAGCGGGTGCCTACATCGGCGTGGTCCAGGTTGGCGGTGCGCTGATCCGCTCGCCGCTGGGTGTCACCATCTTTGGCCTGACCTTTCTGCTGGCCGATTGGTTCGCTATCCTGACTCCCACCCTGATGATGGACGATCCTGGCGTCCTGCTGCAATTGGGGAGGTATGCTGTATTTGCCAACATGTTTACCCTCGCCAGCGGGGGCGAGATACCCGGCATAGGCGTCGGGTGGCAGTCCCTGGGTGTGCCGGCAGCTATCCTGCTGCTGTTGGGCCTTGCTTTGGGCAGCCACGCTCTGGCGGTCGCAATCGCTCGCTGGCGCGACGCCTGAAACCGGCCGGTTTCGGCCACTCCTTTACGCGCCATGCACTGTGATCGCCTCTAGTCCGCACTACCTCCTCGCCAATCACAGGCTTGATCGGGGCAGGCTTTGCCAGTATAATGCAGCCAGTTGCCCTGGATACGGGTGGACAGCAACTCAGTAGACATAGGCGAGGTTCCCCATGATAGGCTTCAATAAGCGATTCTATACGCCACGCTCCCTCTTTCGTGACCTTCGCGAGATGCTATCCCGCAGGTCCCAGATCCGGGAGACGGCGCGCAGCGGGCGCGTGGACCCCGCATTTGTGGAGAAGATCATGATGGCCGTGACTGCGGTCAACGGCTGCCGCTACTGCGCTTACTTTCACAGCAGGCAGGCGCTCAAGGAGGGCGTCCGGGAGGACGAAATCGCCAGGATCCTCTCCTTGGAGCTGGGCGATTTCCCTCCGGAGGAGGCGGTGGCGCTGGCATTCGCCCAGCACTGGGCTGAGACGGAAGGCAAGCCCGATCCCGATGCCGAGCGCAGGTTCCACGAGTATTATGGTCCCCAGGTCAGCGCCGATATCCTGAACTGGATGCACATGATCAACATGGGGAATCTGCTGGGCAATAGCTGGGATGCCCTGCTTTGGCGCATCGGCATCCGGCGGGGAAGCAACTGAGTCGCCATGGTCACCAGAAGCTTTGCCCAGGCAGTGCTCGACTTTCGCCGGGCGCGCAGCCAGGCTAACAGGGAACGCCTCCGGGCGCGCCTTCGCGGCGAGTCGGCTGAGTTGCTGTCCTACGAACAGGTCCGCCAGATGCTCAGAGGTAAGACGGGCTCCGCAGTCGGTTTGAAGGAGATCCCGCTCGACGCCATCGTGGGCAGCGCGGGGCGGTATGCCGACTTTACCCGCAGCTTTTTGCCCCTGCAGGACACAGATGAGTCGCGCTGGGCCAGGATCCAGCTTCAAAACCTGAAATTGGATGGGCTGCCGCCTATTGAGGCATACCAGATCGGTGATGCCTACTTTGTGCGTGACGGCAACCACCGAGTGTCGGTGGCACGGCAGCTGGGCGCAAGCCACATCCAGGCATACGTCACCCAGATCGATACCTTGGTCCCGCTTTCCTCCGATGTCCAGCCTGACGATCTGATCCTGAAGGCCGAGTACACCAACTTTTTGGAGCAGACTCGCCTGAAAGAGATACGGACCGGGGCTGATCTGAGGGTCACCGTGCCCGGCAGATATCCCGATCTGCTCGAGCACATTCAGGTGCATCGTTACTTTATGGGTCTGGAGCAGCAGCGCGAGATTCCATACGAGAAGGCGGTAGCGGATTGGTATGACCAGGTCTACCTCCCTGTCGTACGCGTGATCCGGGAGCAGGAAATCCTCCAGCGCTTTCCCGAGCGGACCGAGACCGATCTCTACCTCTGGCTGTCGAGGCACCGTGCGGAACTGGAGGATGCGCTGGGCTGGGAGGTTGAGCCGGAGGCAGCCGCTACTGACCTGGTACGCCAGTACGATCCGGGAGCGCTGCAGCGGGTGGAGCGAGTCGCCCGGCGATTGCTGGGTGCGCTGACGCCTGATGCGCTGGAGAGTGGACCCGATCCGGGCATCTGGCGCCACGAACGACGGACGGCTCGCCGCGACGACTGCATGTTTGCTGATATCCTAGTCCCGGTGAGCGGTGAATCGGATGGCTGGCCTGCGGTAGCCCAGGCAGCGGAGATCGCCTGCCGCGAGGATGCGCGGCTGCTGGGTCTGCACGTAGTTTCCTCGGACGCCGATCGGGAAAGCGATTGGGTGCGTGCCGTGCATGCTGAGTTTCGCCGCCAATGTGATGCCCAGGGCGTCCGTGGCAAGCTCATTGTCGATGTTGGGCAGGTGGTGCCTGCTATCTGTAAACGTGCCCGATGGGCTGACCTGGTCGTCTTTGGCCTGGCCTACCCACCCGGTC
>JASFLR010000014.1:0-13318 GCA_050117995.1 Anaerolineae bacterium | reverse complement strand
GAGCGCCGGGTTTCGCCTGCGCTTCACCGGAGTCGGTCTGGAGAGGAGTTCCGTCGTTCATTCTTCTTGAATAGGACTGACATATCTTTCTTCCCTCTTTCCCTTCTTTTTCTTATTCTTACGCCCTCGTACCGTGACCCTGGCGCCAGTGAGTTAGGCCCGGGCGTCAGTCTCCGGCGCGTATGGGATCCGCGTGCCCGGCTTGGTGCGCCGTCGACGGCGGAAGGCGGCACTGATTCACGACGAAAAAAGGCGGCCCGGCCCGTCTCCGGGCGGCGCCGCGGACCCGACTGACGCCGCGGACCCGACTGACGTCGGGTGCTCAACTGACGCCTGGGCGCCAGTCACTGACGCCCGGGCGGCAGTGCTGCCCTTGCTGCATCGATGCCAGCCAGGGTATGGAGGGCGATCTGCTCCCAGGCGACGAGGTCCTGGGCGCGGTCGGCCATGTAGCGCTCGTGGGCTACCTGGTTCTCGGCGGGGAGGCAGGCCACCTGCCGGGGTGAGAGCAGCGGCAGCGAGGTGACGACGCTGATGCGGTAGACGATGCGGATGCCGCTTCTGCCCGGGCGGCAGCTCCCGCCGGGCTGCCAGGGCCGCCAGTGCACGCTGCCGTCGTGCCACTCGATGCGCGCCACGCCCTCGCGGGTTAGGCGGTCGAAGGCGCCGGGCCGCCACACCCGCTCGCCGCGTACGCGCCGGAAGCGCCCCCGTATCTGGTCGCGGTTGGGACGTCCCTGGCGGCCGCTGGCGACTGCGCGGGCCAGCTCGCTGATCGAATAGCGGCGGGGCGGGGTCCACTCGGTCTTGTCGGCGCGCTTGTCCCCCGAGACTACCAGCTCGTAGACGCGCCAGGCGACGGGGCCCAGGTAGGCAGCCCAGAACCAATTGGCATAGTGGCCCATCTTCCAGAAGCCGCCGCCGCTGGCGCTGTTGGGATCAAAGGCAATGAGGCAGGTAATGGCTGAGGGGGGCGCGGGTTCGGGGCGGGCCGCAGCCGTTCTGCCGGGTTCATCGGCCGCGTCTGGCTCGCGCGCGCCCTCCACGGGTGCAGGTTCAGGCGCGCTGTCCGCTGGCGGGGACAGAGTCTCGACGGGGACGTACTCCAGGGTGATCTGGCGCCCGGTGAGGGTTTGGACCGTGCGCTCGACGACGGGGTTGGTACGGTTGGCGAGCCACTCCACGACGTTGGGACGCGCGCCGATCCTCCAGGTGCCGTCCGAGCTTTCGATGATGTGGCTGCCCTGCAGCAGGTGGGAAAAGGTAGCCGCCTCCATCTGGCCCTGGAGCAGGGACAGCGCCTGCTGCCAGAGCTCGGCTGGTTGCCGGGTGTCCGGGTCCTCCCCGTCGCTGGTGGCTGTGTTTGTATTCATCGCATCTCCTTCTGAACAACTGGCGCTACCGGCCCGTGGATCCTTGCCAAAAGGGCAACAGCGATAGGTTGCTCGCACTCCGGCAGGCGCTGGCGGTGGCATATCTATTATAGCACAAATGTTCTAGTTTGTGACCCCTGGGGGGGAAATTTTAATCTTCGGCCCAGAATCGGACACCACGATCTGTCTGTTTCATGTGTATCAATAGAGTATACAGCCTGTTTCAAGGGGCAACCAGTTCCGCGCCGAGGCGACACGGCTGTTGCGTTGCCTCTTGACAAGATCAGCCAACTGAACCTTGTCATCGCGAGGCGCGCCTTTTGCGCTGTAAGCGCAGCAGCGCGATGACCGACTTTGCAGCAGCCCTACCGAGGCGAGGTTAGCCCTTGACAAAGAGATGAGAGACCGTAGGGCCGGTTCTGCCTGCCGGCCTTGCGGTCTCTCATTCTCCCTTGCTGGGCGCTGACTGTCCTCGGGGTGCCGGGGGGCGACGCCCTGAGCCAGTCCTGCGTGCCCCGGCAAACGTGCGCTTGCCTCAGCGCGCGCTCAACCGGGGGGCAGGACGGGAGGGGGGAATGGGTGTGCCCCACCTATTGCTCCGCCCGCCCTGCCTTTCCCCTCTATGTAGTCGTACCAGCGCTAGCTTGATGCCAGCCGCGGGTTTGCGGCGTGGCTTTTGGGGGGTATTACTGTCGAGTTGCGTACTCTGTGTGCCATTCGGGTTGGTATAGTGCCGCGTAGTCCACACGACCCGAGGGCGCTGGCACCACTCTGTTCATCATGTATACCGTAAAAACGTCGAAAAGGAAACGGGTAGGCGGGTGTTTTTCAGAGAATCTGACGATAATCAGAGCATTGATGGCGGGCTTTCGGATTTGTGAATGCAGGACTCTGATCACGAAATTGACCGGCGGGGGGGCTTGGTGTAGAATGAGACGGCAGGAACGGAGATTGCCGGTGGGGTCATCAGGCGGGAGGCAAGGGATGGGTGCGAGGACGACGGCGCTGGGGCGATGGTTGCGGCACGAGCTGAATCTAAACGGTTTGACGCAGAACGAGGCGGCGTTTCACGCCGGGGTGGCCTCGGCTACCCTTAGCGAGATCCTGAACAAGGGGCACGTGCCCAAGATAGAGACGCTGTTCCGGCTGGCTGATTACTTTCACACGCCGCGGGTGGAGGTGCTGCGCGTGGCGGGCCATCTTCACCTGGAAGTCGATCTGGACCTGGATCTGGCGGACGAGCCGCTGATCCGCGAGCTGGTGGAAGAGTTCCGGCTGGTGCCCGACGAGTGGAAGCCGGTCGCCGTCCAGCAGATCGCCCAGTTCCGGCGGCTGGCCGAGCTGCGCCCGGTGCGGATGATAGGTGAGGAAGATCTGGGTGATAACGAGGCGTCAGCCGACGCCGAGGCCCCGGCTGACGCCGAGGCCCCGGCTGACGCCGGGGGCAGCGGTGCACAGGAGGGGTAGGGTGTCCAGCAACGGCGATAACCGGCGTAGGGAAGAGGGCTTCTTCTTCAATCTGTTCTGGGAGCGGTCCGTCATCGATCACGCGCGCCACACGCCCGAAAGATCCCAGTGCAGGGCGATAGCCTGGATGCGCAGTTGGCGGCACCGGCCTGAGCGGGTATTCTGGGAGGTGCAACCCACGGGAGGGCAGCGGCGGGTTTGAGTTATGGGTGGAAAGTCCTCCGAGGTTCTCGCCGACTGGAACGCTCGGCAGCAGCGTTGAGAAGGATGTGCTGTCTGGCATTGAGTGTTTGAAGCAGATAGAAGGGCGTGGACTGTGGTCCACGCCGAGCAGATGGCGCGGAATCTTGCGTCGGCCAAGGGAGCATTGACGATAGGGGATGGGGCAGACCTGTCGGGTTTCGAAAATCCGACAGGTCTTTTGGTGTTCTAGTGCTCCCTGAGCACCAGGGGCAGGTAGACGGGATGCCAGAGGGCTTCGTCCACGCCCATGTCGGCGGTGGCAGTGCCATCACGATCGCCGTCCAGGCTGCGGGGGTCCCCCTCAAAGTCGTACTCGGGCAGGTATAGCGCGTCGTTGCTCCCGGCGTCGATGCACGGCGAGCCCGGCCCGAGATGAAAGTCGCCGTTGTCCGGGTCCAGGAAGAGGGGATCCTCGTTGATGTTGCCGGTGCCGGGATAGAGGTAGCCACCGTCGACATCACAGAAGGTTACGTCCACCCTGCTGCCCGAGTCAAAGTTAACTATCTCCGGTTTGGAATCTCCCCACAGGATGCAGTTGGTGAGCGTGAGGTAAGAGGACTCGTAGTTTTGTATCGCGCCTCCGGTTCCGTTAATGGCCCTGTTGCTGTGGAAAGTGCAGTTGGTCAGGATTGGCGCAGAGGCGCCTTTGCTCCGCATTCCGCCGCCGTGGCCGGCAGCCGAGTTACCGGTGAAGGTGCAGTTGATCAGCACCGGCGAGGAGCCGTCGCTGTGCATGCCGCCGCCGGAATTGGCCGAGTTACCGGCAAAGGTGACGCCGGTCAGCGCGGGGGAGGAGGCACCGTTGTAGATCCCGCCGCCTGCGTCGGCTGTGTTTTCGAAGAATGTGCAGCCGATGAGGGTGGGCGAGGAGCCGTCGTTGTGCATACCGCCGCCTTCGTCGGCGGCCACGTTTCTGGAGAAGGCGCAGCCGGTCAAGGTAGGTGCAGAACCGCCGGTGTTGTCCATCCCGCCGCCGGCGCCGGCAGAGTTGCCATCGAAGGTGACGTTGGTCAGCGCGGGCGATGAGGCGTAGTTGAACATGCCGCCGCCCGCATCCTGCTGGGCCGACTCGTCTCCGTCCGCGTTGCCGCCGCTGATGGTAAAGCCGTCGAGGGTGGCCGTATCGTCCAGGTTCGTTCCGTCCGGGTGGTAGAAGACGTGGTAGCTGTTGTCCTCTCTGTTGGCGAAATCGTCCCCGTCGTCTCCATTCAGGTCGCCGCTGAGGATGCTCTCGTGCAGCACCCAGTCACGGTCCTCCCAGTCTGTGGCGCCCGTCGACGGGTCAAAGCCGCCGTAGATGGCAACCTCGTTCGCCATCTGGAAGGTAGCGGAGCGCAGGTCTGCGGTATCCAATTGCTGGGTTGGCGTGTAGACGCCCGTTGCCACCCAGATCTGCTGTCTGGATCCAACCACGTCCAGGGCAGCTTGCAGGCCGGTGAAGGCGGTCTCCCAGGAAGCCCCGTCGTGGGTGGGTCCTGGCGCCTCTGCGTCGACATAAATGATGCCATCCTGCGCAAGTGAGGATTGTGACCCGGTGGCAGCGATCAGGAACAGCACCGCTGCTATTGTCACGACGAATGCTGCGCCGGCCAGCCATTTGCGCCTATGTGCCATTCTACGTCCCTCTCGACGTTTCTTGTGCGCTGCCGCGGTTGTCCGGAGTTGTGCTTCGCTGCGGACGTAAGAGCATTATAGCAGGCTCTCCGCTGGGGGGCAACTGCTTTGTATGCTGCCTTGCCATTTGTCTGGTTGTGCAGTAGAATCGGCGGGGTTGGTGTGTGTCGCTGCTCGGGATGGGCAGGCATGCCGCGGACTGTTGTCCGCGGGGAGCGAGGCTTGGTTGTGCAGTAGAATCGGCGGGGTTGGTGTGTATCGCCGCTCGGGATGGGCAGGCATGCCGCGGACTGTTGTCCGCGGGGAGCGGGGGTTGGAGATCGCCACGCCGCCCAACGGCAGGGCGGCTCGCGATGACAGATCCGGATGTCATTCCATGCTGAGTAGCGGCACCCGCCGTGGATGAGCTCGCGGTGGCATCGGCACGAGGAGTATGCTTTGAGAAAGACCATCGAAACCGAACGCCTGATCCTGCGGCCTATTGAGGCAGGTGACTGGCGGGCGATCCACCGCTACGCCTCACGGCCCGAGGTGGTGCGCTACCTGCCCCACGAGCCGTTCACCGAGGAGGATGCCAGCGCTTTTGCCCTGCGCTGGAGCGAGCAGGCGCGGTTGCAAGGGGATGATTGGCCCGAGATGCTGGTGGCGGTGCGCAAGGCCGACGGGCGGCTGATCGGCCACCTGCCGTTCGAGGTGTTCAACGCCAAATATCGCACCCGCGAGATCGGCTGGGTGTTCGACCCGGAGGTTCACGGGCAGGGGTATGCCACCGAGGCAGCGCGGGCGGTGCTTCGGCTTGCCTTTGGCGAGCTGGGCCTGCATCGGGTGATCGCTACGTGCGATCCGCGCAATGAGGCCTCGTACCGGGTGATGGAAAAGCTGGGCATGCGCCGCGAGGCGCATTTCGTCAGGGATGTGCAGATCCGCGGGGAGTGGGCCGACGAGTACTTTTACGCCATCCTCGAGGAGGAATGGGCGGGGGCATGAGCGGCGAAGGACAGGCTGAGAGCCAGGGGCCGACCACAGTCGAAAAGATACGGGGCCTGCCGTGGGGTATCGCCTGGAGCGTGACCAACTCGGTCTTTGCTTCCTATACCTTCTTTGGCTCGATCTTTGTCCTCTTTTTGAACCAGGTCGGCCTGGAGAAATCGCAGATCGGCAGCCTGCTGTCGCTGCTGCCCTTCTTTGGCATCGTCGCCGTGTTCATCGCCGCGCCGGTGGCCCGGGCCGGCTACAAGCGCGTCGTTCTGGCCTCGTTCTCCACCCGCACGGCCATCTCGCTGCTGCTGTTGCTGGTGCCACTGGTCCTGGCCCAGTTTGGCGAGGAGGCGGTGCTGGCGCTCATCATCGTGGCTGTGGGCGCCTTTGGCCTGGCCCGCGCGGTTGGATTCACCGCCTACTATCCCTGGTCGCAGGAGCAGATCCCCGATGGCATGCGCGGCAAGATCACGGCCATCCGGAGCGTGCTGGCGAACCTAAGCAGCATGCTGGCGGTGCTGGCTGCGGGCTGGATCCTGGGGCCCGACCCGGACCTGGGCCCGTTCATGGTGCTGATCTCCATCGGCGTTGCCAGTGGTGTGGTCTCTATCTGGGCGGCGTCCAAGATCCCGGGCGGGGCGCCGATCAAGGACGCGGCCCGGGAGGAGGGCTCGACGCGGGGTATGCTGGAGGCTGCCCGCGATCCCAGCTTTGTGCGCTACCTGCTGGGCATAGGGCTGGTGACGCTGGCGACGGTGCCGCTGGCCTCCTTTGTGCCGCTGTTCATGATCGAGCAGGTGGGCCTCAGCTCGGACCAGGCGGTGTGGCTGGAGACGGCCGTGTTGATCGGGGCGGTGTCGTCGGGCTATCTGTGGGGCTGGCTGGCCGACCGCTATGGCAGCAAGCCGGTGATGGTCCTGGGGAGCTATATGCTGCCGCTGGCGCCCCTGGCCTGGCTGCTGATGCCCCGCGGGGCAGCGGTGAGCCTCTACCTGGCGGTGGCCATTGCCGTGGTCCAGGGCTTGGTGAATACGGGCTGGCAGCTGGGCTCGGGGCGGCTGCTATTCGTGGGCATCGTTCCGGCGGAAAAGAGCTCGGCCTACATGGCGTTGTACTACGCCTGGGCGGGCATCGCCGGCGGCCTGGGCCAGATGCTGGGGGGCTGGCTGGTGGACCTGTCGTCGGGCCTCGGCGGGCAGTGGTGGATCGTGCCGCTGGACCCCTACACGCTGCTCTTTCTGGTGGGCATGGTCCTGCCCCTGGTCAGCATCCTGCTCTTCCGCGGGGTGACGGCTGACAGCGGGGTCACTACGCTGCAGTTCGCCGGGATGTTCGTGCGGGGCAATCCCCTCTTTGCGCTGGGCAGCCTGGTGCGCTACCGGCGGGCGCGGGACGAGCGGGCGGCCATCGAGGGCACGGAGCGGCTGGGCAGCACGCGCAGCCCGCTGACCGTCGAGGAGCTGGTCGAGGCGCTGCACGACCCGCGCTTTCCCGTGCGCTTTGAGGCGGTGGTGGCCATTGCCCGCCACGGGACGGACCCGCAGCTAACGGATGCCCTGATCGCGGTGCTGGAGGGGAACGAGCCGTCGATGAGCACGATGGCGGCCTGGGCGCTGGGGAGGCTGGATGACGAGCGGGCGCTGGAGGCGCTGCGGAGGGGGCTTCAGGCGCGCTACCGGTCGGTGCAGGCCCACTGCGCCCGCGCGCTGGGCGCCCTGGGCGACGAAGCCATGGTGCCGGTGATGCTGGAGCGGCTTTCGACTGAGCGGGACGTGGGCCTGCAGATGGCCTTTGCTTCGGCGCTGGGCAAGCTGGGCGCTACCGGCGCCGTGGACCGGTTGCTGGAGCTGCTGCGCGACTCGACCACGCACGATGCGCGCATGGAGTTTGCGCTGGCCCTGGCTCGCCTGGCGGGCGAGGAGCACCGCTTTGTGCAATTGCTGCGCCGGGCCGAATCGGAGCCGGGCACTGCCTTCTCGCAGGAGGCGACGGCGCTGAGGGCCAGGCTGGCGAAGGGGGAACAGGCCAAAGATGGTGGAGGAGCGCTGGCCGAGGCGCTGGACGCGGCGGCAGAGGCTCTGGCCCGGGAGGACCTGGAGGGAGGGCTGGCGCTGCTGGCCGGCGCGCTGCGCCTGGTGATCGGGGACGAGCCAGCGAGTCCGTGCCGGGCTGTGGTTCGCGAATGCGCCGACCAGATGGAGCGGCTGGGCGCGGAGCGGATCGAGTATGCGGTGCTGGGCCTCCACGCGGCGGAATGTGCGGCGCCTGGGGATGATGGGGTGTTGTAGGCCAGGTGCAACGCACCCGTTGCGACAAGGACGGCGTTGCCAGCGACAGGCGCTTTCTGCCGGTCTCAGCGCATGGATTCAGGGGCAAGGGTGCGTTGCACCTCTGTCTCTTCGTTTGGTCTGCGGGGGGGCGTGGACTGATGAAGTTTGAGAAGATAATCCGGTGGTAACCATGCTTGGCTCGGTCTGCGCCGTTCGCCGGGGGCTGAAGCCCACGGCTGAAAGAGCGAAGGACGCTAAAGCGCCCTGAATCGGTTGAAACGGACAGAATAGCCCGCTTCAGCGGGCTTGGCTCTCTCAGACCGGTGCTTCAGCGCCGGGCAAGCGAGGATAGGACGTACCCGAAACAACTATCGCACCTTCATTAGTCCACGCCAAGCGACAGGGAGATTGCGCCCCTGAGGGAGGCTTTGGCAGGCACCGAGGCTCCCCGGTCAGGAGGCCTTTGGCGATCGGGAGCCGGCCCCGGGCAAGCCGTATAGCTGACCGTACTTGTTTCGCAGGTAGCCGATGTAGGGTGCGATCCGCATGGGTCCGCCAGTGACGCGCTCAACCAGCTCCGACGCCGTGTACTTGCTGCCGAGGACGTAGATGTTGTCCTTGAGCCAGGTGTGCAGCGTCTCGAATTGGCCCTGTTCGATCTCCTCCGGTATCCCGCGGTGCTGGGCCAGTGCAGCCTCGTAGAACTGGGCGTTCAGGATGTTGCCTAGCGTGTAGCCCTGGAAGGAGCCACCCACGAAACCCCCGTACCAGTGCACATCCTGCATGACGCCGACACTGGCATCGGGCGGCAGAATGCCCAGATCCGACTCGTATCGCGCGTTCCAGGCTTCGGGCAGGTCGCGCACCCCCAGCTTGCCCTCCAGCATGTCGAGTTCCAGATCAAACCGGATCATGACGTGGAGGTTGTAGGTGACCTCGTCAGCATCGGTGCGGATGAGAGAGGGCTGCACCTTGTTGATGGCCCGGTAGAAGGTGTCCAGCGGGAGATCAGCCAGCTGCTCGGGGAATGTGGCCTGGAGTTTCGGATAGTAGTGTGTCCAGAAGTTGCGGCTGCGGCCGACCAGGTTCTCCCACAGGCGGGACTGGCTCTCGTGGACCCCGGCGGAGGTGCCGCCGGCGAGCGGGGTGGCCTCGTATTCTGGATTGCTTCCCAGCTCGTACAGAGCGTGACCGGCTTCGTGGAGAGCGCTGAACAGGGCCTCACTGAGATCATCCTCCTTGTAGCGCACGGTAAAGCGCACGTCGTCGACGGCAAACCGGGTGGTGAAGGGATGGGGGCTCACGTCCTGCCGTCCCCGGTCAAAGTCAAAGCCAAAGGCCCGGACCACGTCGCGGAAGAATGCCTCCTGTCGCTGCTGGGGGTAATTCAGGTGGAGGCAAGAGTCATCGGCCGGGGGCTGGGCGGCGATGGCCTGGACGATGGGTACAAGCTCCTGGCGCAACTGGCCAAAGAGCTCGCTCAGCATCGATGCCTTGAGACCATAGTCGGCGAGGTCGATCAGCGCATCGGCCACGTGGTCCCGTCCGGGAAAGAAAGCAGAGAACTGGCGGCTGAGCTCCAGCGTTTTCTCCAGGTTGTCCTTGACCGCGGCAAAGTCTCCGCGCGGGCGGGCATCGGCCCAGGCGGCATAGGCCAGTGCCTGGTGCTCTGTGGCGGTGACGACGAAATCGGCCGGGACCCGCGCCCAGCGCTCGTACTGCCGCCGCGTGAGACGGACAAGGGCCGCCTCGTCGGAATCATAGCCCAGGCTCTCAGCCCAGGGCTGGAGCTGGTCGAGCAAGTGGCCAATAGCGGGATCGGTCAGCCTCTCGTGGGCCAGCCGGCTCAGGGTCGCCATTTGCCGCCCGCGTGCCGCCGCGCCCTTGGGCGGCATGTAGGTCAGCTGGTCCCAGGACAGTACGGCTCCGGCAGCGCTGAGATCATCGATCTCCTGGAGTCGGGCCTTGAGTTCGTTCAGTTTACCTTCCATGTGACGATTCCTTTCCTCCTGGTATATGTGGTGCACGTGCCCAGTCTATCACAATTGGGCGATTTGGGCGAATGGGCGTCCCTTTTCTATCCTGGCAAGGCGCGTAGCTTCGGTCAAGGTTACATCAGAGACTTTGGGCGATCAAAGGTCAGGGGGTAGGGGCGTGGTAGATCTGGACCATCCTGGAAGGGGCAAACTTCCAGGATGGTAGGGGCGGGCGAGAGGGAGAAGCGGAGACCCGTCGGGCGTGGACAGTGGTCCACGCCAAACGACAGGGAGAATTCGCCTGGGTCGGGAGACCTTCGGAGATCGTTAGGAGACCTCGCCTTGGTCGGAGACCACCGGTGAGAGGTAGGGACAAAGACCTGCCGGGGAGTTGTACCTTCCTGGAAGGTGGAGAGGGATAGAGACCTGTCGGGTTTCCGAAACCCGACAGGTCTGTGCGTTTCTAGTGGTTCCTGAGCACCAGCGGCAGGTAGACGCGGGCCCACACCTCGTCGACGCCCATGTCAACGATGGGATCGCCGTCGCCGTCGCCATCCATGATGCGTGGATCGCCCTCGAAATCGGTTTCGGGCAGGTAAGGCGCGGTGTTGCTCCCGGCATCGATGCCGGGCGAGCCCAGGCCGAGATGGTAGTCCCCGTTGCCCGGGTCCAGGAAGAGGGGATCGGCATCGATGTTGCCGTCGCCGCACGAGTTGGATGGGTCGCTGTCGCAGCCGCCCTGGATATCACAATAGGTGATGTCCGGAGAGCTGCTTTCGTTGAGGATCTCGTCCGGAAGCTCTGCCGCGGTATCCCCCCACAGGATGCAATTGGTCAGCGCTGGCGAGGACTGGTAGTTGTAGATCGCGCCGCCGCCATCAGTGGCCTCGTTGCCGTAGAAGGTGCAGTTGGTCAGCGTGGGCGAGGAGCTGAACCCGCTGGACATGCCGCCGCCTCTGATGCTGGCATGGTTGTTGGCGAAGGTGCAATTGGCCAGCTCAGGCTCGCTGTTATAGGCGCTATCGAGCCCGCCGCCGTATTGGGCCGAGTTTCCGGAGAAGCTGCAGCCGGTCAGCGTGGGTGAGGACTGGTAGTTGTAGATTCCGCCGCCGGATCCGGTGGCCTCGTTGTCCTCGAAGGCGCAGTTGGTCAGCTCCGGCGAGGAAGAGACGTTGTTCATGATCCCGCCGCCGCTGCTGGCGTAATTGCCCTTGAAGGCGCAGTTGCTCAGCTTTGGTGACGAAGCATCGGTGTTGAGCATACCGCCGCCCAGGTCGGCGGCCCAGTTCTGGCGGAGGATGCAGTTGACCAGTGCCGGCGAAGAGGCATAGTTGTAGATCCCGGCGCCGTCGTTGTGGGAGCCATCGCCGTTGGCGTTGCCGCCGGTGATGGTGAATCCGTCGAGGACGGCGGTGTCGTCCAGAGCCCACCCCGGTGGATGATAGAGCACGTGGTAGCTGTTATCCTCTCTGTTGGCGAAATCAGGCCCGTCGTCGTTGTTCAGGTCGCCGCTAAGGATGGTGGAGTTGGCCACCCAGTCGCGTTGTCCAAGCTCCGTCTCGCCCCCGGCGAACCCGCCGTAGATAGCCACGCCGTTCTTCATCTGGAAGCTGACGGCGCGGTCGGTGGTGTCTGTCGGCTTGTAGGTGCCTGCAGCCACCCAGATCTGCTGCCCGGCCTCGGCATCAGCCAGGGCAGCCTGCAGGCCGGTGTAGGCATTGGTCCAATCCTGCCCGTTGTCTAATCCCGTCGCGTCTGCGTCGACATAAATCACGCCATTCTCTGCCAGCGAGGGCTGTGCCCCGCCAACAATCAGGGCCAGCGCTGCTGCCAGCGCCAGCACTACTCCAACACCAATCAGCCATCTGTGCGTCATGGTCCTTTCTCCTTTCACGCTTCCTTGTGCGTTGGCTGTGGTCTTCACTACGGTGAAACCGTAGGCCACAGGAGGGAAAAGACCTGTCGGGTTTCCGAAACCCGACAGGTCTGTGTGTCTCTAGTAGTTCCTGAGCACCAGCGGCAGGTAGACGGGAAGCCACAGCGCCTCATCGACGCCCATGTCCACGGTGGCGGTCCCGTCGCCGTTCCCATCCAGAATGCGGGGATCGCCCTCGAAGTCGGTGTCGGGCAGGTTCAGTGCGGGGTTGAGCCCGGCATCGATGCAGGGCGAGCCCAGCCTGAGGTGAAGATCGCCGTTGACGGGATCCAAGAACAGCGGATCGGCATCGATGTTGCCCGTGCCGGTGTAGCCGCCCTGGATGTCGCTGTGGCCGACCGCTGGCATGCTGCTGACGTTTTGGATTTCTGGAGAGCTGTCTCCCCATAGGATGCAGTTGACCAGCGCGGGCGAAGAGTTGTAGTTGTAGATCCCGCCGCCGGAATCGCCAGCCGTATTTTCGCTGAAGGTGACATTGGTCAGCGTCGGGCTGCTGTCCCCATTCGACATCCCGCCGCCCCACCTGGTGGCTGTGTTGCCGCTGAAGGTGACGTTGGCCAGGACTGGCTCGCTGTCGGACGCGTTGTTCATGCCGCCGCCGTCTCCGAGTCCCCCGTCTCCAGCTGTGTTGCCGGTAAACGTGACATTGGTCAGGGTGGGACTGCTATTTTCGTTATGCATCCCGCCGCCGTAGGTGGCCGAGTTGCCCTCGAAGGTGCAATTGGTCAGTGTTGGCGAGGAGCCATTGTTGAGCATCCCGCCGCCGGCATAGTGAGGGGCCGCGCCATCTGCACTGCCGCCGGTGATGGTAAAGCCGTCGAGGACGGCGCTGCTGTCCAGGTTGGTGCCAAGTGGGTGGTAGAACACGTGGTAGCTGTTGTCGGTGCCTGTCCCCTCATCTCCGATGTTGCCGCTGAGGATCGTCTCGTGCAGGACCCAGTCGCGCTGTCCAAGCTCTGTCTCGGTGCCCGCGAACCCGCCGTAGATGGCCACGCCGTTTTTCATCTGGAAGCTCATGGTACGGTCGGTGCCGTCTGTCGGCTTGTAGATGCCCTCCGCCACCCAGATCTCCACGCCTTCCGCTGCCCAGGTGAGGGCAGGCTGGAGACTTGTGAAGGCATTGTCCCAGGAGGTGCCGCTGTTGGTGCCTACAGCATCCAGGTCCACAAAGATCACAGGGGGAGGAGGTCCCCATACCTCATCCACGCCCATGTCGACTGTGGGTATCCTGTCGTCGTTGCCATCCAGGATGCGGGGATCGCCCTCAAAGTCCAAGGGGGGCAGGTCTGGGGTGGCGTTCGTCCCGGCATCGATGCAGGGCGAGCCGGGCCCGAGATGCAAGTCGCCGCTGGCTGCATTGACGAACAGCGGATCGGCGTTAATGTTTCCGATTCCGGTGTAGCCCTCCTCGACGTCGCTGTAGGTGACGCTGCCCATCTCGCCGGATATCTCATCCGGCGA
>JASFLR010000013.1:0-13356 GCA_050117995.1 Anaerolineae bacterium | reverse complement strand
TGACCATCAGCATACCGGGCGAGTGACAGCTACCAGGTGGGATCCCCCTTCGATCTCCGTTTGCCAGTTCAAAGAGGCTGAAGTATAATAATCGGCATTCTGAGCCTACTGGATGCGGACGACTAGCCGTGCCTCCTTCCACAGCTGTTCCAGGTTGTAGTAGGCACGGAGTTCAGGATCAAAGATGTGGACGACTACAGCACTATAGTCAAGCAAAACCCAGCCCGACTCGGCTTCTCCTTCCACATGCAAGCGGCGACCACCAGCCGCTTTGGCCTGTTTCTCCACTTCTTCGAGGATAGCGCGGAATTGGGGCTTGCTCTCGGCGTTGCACAGTACAAAATAGTCAGCCAGCAGAGAGACCCCGTCCATGTCCAGCAGGACGATGTCCGAGCCCATCCGTTCGGCGATGGCATCTACAATTACGTGAGCGAATTCGATTGGTTCCAGGATGTAACCTCCATCAACTTGAATTTATTTCGGGCATCTGTCCGGTCTCCGAAGGAATGTTACCCTTCAGGATATGGCCCAGTTGCTCATCCATGTGCTCCCAGTGCGTGCCGCGCCAATACACTCGCAGGCACACGGGGCAGGCCATGAACGATTCATGGGTCCGGGCCACGTAGGCCGGGACCCGCTCGCGAGCCTCCTCGCGAGTGATTTCTGTCAGCTGCCCATTGCAGACCGGGCAGCGGGAGAAGGAGCGATCGGGCTCCAAACGCAGATCCGCAAGCACTTGACCGATCTGGGTCTCGAGATCCTCGCTGGTCAAGAGCAACGACTTCAGACCGGGCCGCTCTGCCAGCTCCCGGTCTCGTGTAAGCAGCACACGGCCTTCAGCACGGGCTAGGCGCACCAACTGATGGTCGTCCAACTCGGGAGCAAAGTAGGTATCGTATCCAAGGATACGCAACCACTTGGCCAATGTGCCAACCATAGCATCGGCGACAAATCTCATGACTGATCAATTCTCGACTCTAAACGCAGTACTTGCCATCTTTTCCTTACTACTCCCTGCCGGCTTGATCTTGATCGCCGGAGGAGCGCTGGCGGGCCGCCGCCCGGCAAAGTCGGCCGTCGCCGGTATCGGTGGACTTGCACTTGCCGCCATCAGCTTTTGGGCTTTTGGCTTTGCCTTCCAACTCGGCGGTGCCGGCCTGAACTCGGATCTACCCGGCCTGGAGGGTCTTGTCTGGGAATGGGCATCTCCCTTCAACCTGGACTGGGGTGTGATGGGGCTCCGAGGCTTCTTGCTGCTGGACGAGGCCTCTACTCCAGTCGCTCTGTCCCTCTACCTGGCTTACCTTCCACCGCTTGCTGTTGCCACCATCCTTCCGCTGCTGTCGCTGCGCGAGCGCATGCCTGGCTGGATGGCTGCTCTGAGCGGCCTGATGATTGCCGGACTGGTCTATCCCGTAGCCGCCAACTGGTTCACTGGTGGCGGCTGGCTGATGCACATTGGGCGCACGCTAGGCCTGGGTCACGGCTATGTCGATCCGACCGGTCTCAGTACGGCAGCCATCGTCGGTGGGCTGACATCCTTGTTGGGCATCCTCATTTTCGGTCGCCGGCTGCCGCCGCTGCCGGAGGGCGAGTTGCCTGCCCTCCCACCCGTCCACTTGCCAGTATTGGCAGTTCTGGGTGCAGTTCTGTTTGCCATCGGTGGTGCGAGCCTTGCCGGAGCCAACCCCATCCACACTGAGGCAGGCCTGTTCGCACCTCGCGTTGTCGTAAACCTGGCGCTAGCTGTAGCCGGCGGCGCGATCCTACCTTGCCTGTACACCTGGTTCGCAACTGGCAGCGCCGACTCGTTGATGGCGGCCCGGGGCGCCGCAGCCGGTGTACTGAGTGTGGCAGCAGCGAGCGCCTTCATCCCGCCCTGGGCTGCCCTGCTCATGGGAACGGCGGCAGGACTTGTCGTACCCCTTGTCACCTTCCTGGTACAGTACGTCCTGCGCATCGAAGAGCCCACGGGCGCGGTACCGGTTGGCCTGACAGGTGGACTGCTCGGCGTGCTGGCGGTCGGATTCTTTGCCGATGGTCTTGTAGGCCAGGGCTGGAATGGCATCGGACCCGAGACCTATCTGGGTGTTGTCGGACAAGGAGTCACTGGTTTTGTACCTGCCAGCGGGTTCGCCCCCGATTGGCCGGGCCAGATCAGCGCACAGTTGGTCGGTCTTGCCGCCATCGCTGGGCTGACAGCCGCGTTTGTCGGCGCCCTGTTTCTGATTTCAAAGGTACTGCTCTGGCTCTGGCGCACCATCCCTGCCTCCAAACAGGAGGGCCAAGACGCCGAGCTCGAGGCGCAAGGATCCGGCCCGTAGCGTTTTTACGGCCCACCCCTGAGTGCCGCCGCCCCGTGGCCTACCGGTGGCAGCTTGCCCTCGCGCCTAAGTGTCTCAAAGATCCAGCCCACACTATCCTGCATATGTATGCGCCAGATGGCCTGTGCCAGGATGCGCGAGGCTGTCACAATCTCTATATCCTCTCCAGCTGCCTCCAGAGCGGTAGCCGTCGTGTCAGACAGAACCAGCATCTTCAAGGGTGAATCCCGCACCAGATCCAGGGCCCCCGGCGTGAAATCAGCGTGCACTGCGGCAGCGTGCACTTCCGACGCGCCGCGTTCGAGGAGGCGCTGAACCACCTGCAACAGCGTCCCACCCGACTGGATCATGTCATCGTAAATGATCGCGGGTCGTCCCTCAACATCGCCCACCATATCAATGACCGTGGGATGTCCGCGTGGCGTGCGCCGCTTGAAGGCAATGGCCATCTCATCCCGCGCGATGACGCGCTCGAGCCCACCCTTAAGGTGGTCCCGAAACTCAGTGGCCCGGGCAACCCCACCCGCATCAGGCGAGACAACAACCACATCCTCCCGGTCCAATCTGTCCCGAAAAAGCGCCCCCATCAAGTAGGCCATGCGCATATGATCCACCGGGATGTCAAAAAAGCCCTCGATAGCCGGCTCGTGAAGGTCCACAGTCAGCAAGCGATCGACCCCTGCCACAGTGATCAGATTGGCCACCAACTTGGCCGTGATCGGTTCATGCCCCCGCTTTTTCTTCTCCTGCTTGGCATAGGCCATATAGGGCACTACAGCCGTAATCCGTCCGGCAGAGGCGCGCCGCGCCGCGTCGATCATCACCAGCAGCTCCACCAGATTGTCGTTGATGGATTGATACCGGCAGATCTCCAGCCCATCGCCTCCGGGAGCGTCACACGACAGACAGGGCCTCGTCACCGGGCTATTGTGTGACTGGCAGATCGGTTGGATGATGAACACATCGGTGCCCCGCACCACACAATCGAGATCAACCTTGACTTCGCCATCGTCAAAGCGCCCAACGCGGGCATTCTCGAGAGGCTGGCCCAGCTCCTGCGCTATCCTTTCAGATAGAACCGGATTGGCATTCCCGCTGATGAGCCTCAGTTCGCCGAACTGGCGTCTCTGTTTATCCATCCCTCTCCCCCTGCCCACCCTCACTGCCAGCCATAGCCCAGGCCGCCGCAAAAGCCTGCTCAACCGCCTGTCCCGGAGTGTTGACCTGGAGTATACCCTCGCCTACCTGTCCCGGTGGGCATAGCTCCCATGTTCCCAGCCCTACCACTGGACGCCCCATCTTTAGTGCCAACCCAATCTCCGACAGGGTGCCAAATCCGCCGTTGATGGCAATCACAGCGTCAACTGTGCGGACTATGATGGCATTTCGCGCCTCCCCCAATGCGGTGGCGATGGCGATATCCACATAGTCATTTGCGTCCCGTCGATCTGGACCGGGCAAGATGCCAACAGTACTTCCACCCGCAGCCTTTGCCCCGCGGCAGGCTGCTTCCATCACCCCACCGCGGCCTCCGCACACCAGCACCGCCCCTCGGAGAGCAATCAACCGGCCTACCTGCTCCGCTACTGCAGCTACCTCCAGGCTACAACTCGCCGCACCGATCACTGCCAGGAACAGAACGCCACCTCCGCAGGATATCCGGGACGCTATGCCAATGCGATCATGCTAGCCGCAGCTGGGCTTCGTGAAGAGTCGTGTACACCGCGGCGCTCGGCTTCAACTCGCTCTTGATGTACGACAACTCCTTCACGGACATCTCGTCAAGCTCGCCTATCACACTGGCCTCAACAACCTCGCCTATCTCACGCACCTCCGATTTGGAAGCCCGGCGGTGCACGCGGCCCAGGGTCAAGTGCGGCCGAAATGGACGCTTCTCCGTAGGAAAGCCCAGGGGCGCTATGTGAGTTTCAACTGCATCACGTAGAGAGGCAAGGGTGCCTGTGGGCTCGTACAGGCCCACCCATACAACCCGTGGGCGCCGGGAGTTTGGAAAGCAGCCCAGCCCTCCAACAGACACGGTAAAGGCAGGGATTTGGGAGACGGCCCTATCCAGTGCTACTTTGACCGCCTCAACCTGGTGCAGCGGGGTGTCGCCCAGGAACTTGAGCGTGAGATGTATGCCCTCAGGCCGAACCCAGCGCACGCTACGCGGCGACAATTGCCCATCCAGACGGTCCTGCAAGCTCGCCAGTTTTTCGCCGAGTCCCTCGTCCAACTCAATGGCGACAAACGTACGCAGGGTAGTCACAGCACACCCTCCCAGCTCTGCAATACAGAGGGCGGCCAACTGCGCCTCACGCCCGTGCCTCCTTGGGCATTTGCTTGACCTGCGGCTCTGATCGCTCCCCCAGCTTTAGTATGCGCCAGGCGTTGCCGCCCAACATGCGCCTGCGAGTAGCCGTCGGCATCCGCGCCGCCTCCAGACGACGAATAAAGGTGCCCGGCCCGATCAGCGGAAAGTCAGTCGCAAACAGCACCTTACCCGGTGCCCAGCGCGCCGCCAGGGTAAAGATATCATCCTGGTAGAGAAAGAGCGATGCCGCAGTGTCATAGTAGACATTGCACATGATTCGCGAAACCTCGGGCATCAGCTCGTAGAAGATGGTTCCTCCTCCCCAATGGGCACACACCAATTTGGCGTCTGGAAAGAGCCGGGCAAAGCGGATGATCTCATCGGGCGTCACTGTACCTTTGCCTGGATACAGATGACCGACCGGCTCGCTACTGTGCGTTAGCAGTACCATGTCGTGCTCCATCGCTACCTCGACGATGGGAGCCATGATCTTCTGGTCATCCAACCGATATCCCTGGCCATCGGGCATCAGCTCGCCTATGCCAACGAGCCCTGCCGCTGCGCACCGTTCGATCTCGCGCACTGCCTCGGAACCGCATTGGGGGTTGACAATAGCGAAACCGATGAGCCGGTCAGGATATCGAGACACCGACTCGATGACGTAATCATTGTCCCGGCGGCACATTTCCATGTCGCGCCAGCCAAAGCCAAAGACCACCGCCTGCTCAACCGAGTCACGGTCCATAGCTGCAAGTAGGTCCTCGGCTGAACTCAAGCGTGCCTTGGGATTGGCATAGAGGTCGCGGAACCAGGCATCGCGGACCAGGTATTCATCACGCCGGTCAATGATCTCGGGCGCGGTAATATGCGTGTGAAAGTCGATGATCAACATGCCCCTCCGGTTGGGATTATAGCATATACGCAACCAAAGGTAAAGCGCCGGGCTGTGTTACTTCCCGGCGCTTGTGTGCCTGCCATGCAGGGCATTGTGCTATACGGACCCGTGCCTCTCTGAGGCAAGTGAGAGATACACCAAGCCCATCATCACGATACCCGAGGCCCACCAGACCAGTGAAAAGGTCAGAAACCACCTCTTGTAGGCCCCCGACTCGACAAAGTGGTAGACGTCGGACGGGGACACCACCCAGCGGCCCCTCGCCTCCTCCATGTGATAGAGGTAGGGCGTATTGGCACTGACATCATAATAGAGGTAGGTTACGTATCGATCAGTCCGCTCCCACAGCTGCACCCAGGTTATCGCCGGGCCGCTTTCAAGCGACGAAGGCCAGCGCAGCGCCTGTAATTCAGCTAACAGCGCCCTATCGCCCGTCTGCAGTGCGGATTCCAGCGCTTTGGCAACCGCGCCAGGTGTATCGTAGCGTTCTTGGTACGTCTCGGTAAAGTAGGCTGGATCGTAGCGCATCAGGCCATAGGCCTTGCCAACCGACACCAGCAGCCCGAGCAAGATGAACGGTATCAGCCCCACCACCAGTAGGGAGCGGAAAGCAGCCTTGGCTGTCAACACCCAAGGGCCCCTTCACATCCCAAGATACCAGACGGAATGGCGGGCTGCATCGATTTATCTCTCCCGCAACCTTGGATCCAGCACACGCTCCAAAGAAAGACCCACCATCGCAAAGGCCACCCCCATCATCATCAGCAGCCCTGCAGGGATCAACAACAGGTGAATATCACCGGTATGCGTGCCATACTGAAGAGCATCTACAATCAGCTTGCCCCATGTTGGTAGGATTGGATCGCTAACCTCCAGGAAAGCCAGCGTCGCCTCCAAAAATACATAGCTCGGGATCAGGATCACCAACTGCGGGATCATCACTGCCCCAATCCGCGGGATCAGGTAGCGGAATATGATCCGCCGGTTCTTGGCGCCGTACGCCTGGGCTCCCTCGATATAGGGTGCCTCCTTCAACTGCAAGAAAATCGCCCGGTAGTTCTTGATTCCCGAGCCAAATATGCTCAAAGCAACGGTAACTCCAAGGATCGCCCAGAAGCTCTTGGAGTAGACTGTGTAGATCATGATACTGACCGGCAGGAAGGGCAGGACCAGGTTGACCTCTGTGATCCGCTGCACCAGACTGTCCAGCCACCCACCGTACCACACCCCAACCCCTGCGATGATCACCGTCGAGACGGACGTCCCCACCGCCGCCAGCAGTCCAAAGGCCAATGCCACAGGCATCCCCCACAGCAGCGCCACCAACAGGTCACGTCGCTCGTGATCGGTACCCGCCAGACCGTACACCTGCCCGTACAGGATAAACTCGCAATCGGCGTCAGCCTGTTCCTCAAAGACCAGCAGACTTGCCTGCAGTTGGTAGGTGCCCTTCAGCGCGACCTCCGGATCCTCAGGGTCTGCAAAGAGCGCCTCTTGAGGCCGCTCGCCGTCCAGTTCTCGCTGGAGGCGCTCATCCCGCGACAAGATGTAGACCTCGCTCTGCTCTATGGCAAAACTCCCCATCTCTATCTCCCGCCCATCGGGCGTCAGCCACGTGAGCAAAAGATGGGGCCGTTTTCGTTCATATTGAGCTGTCACATAGAGCCTGAGGTCCTGAGGAAATCCCTTGTACGGATAGTCAAAGGTGTAGGTCAGGACGATCTCCCTCATCCCCTCAGTCACCTGCTCGGACGTCTTGGTCACCGTAGCGCCTTTTGATGCAGCAGCATCGCCCCCCTGCGCCACTTCCCCTGACACAGACCGCGAATCCAGCACGATTGTCTCGGGCAGATCATTCACCCTGAAGAGATTCACCCATTCGGGCGATGCCTTGAGTGGATTTCGGTACCATATGTTGTGCTCGCTACGCCACACCCCAACCGCCTCGTCGTATGGGATGAGGATCACCGTCGCAATGGAAGTACAGATCATGGCGATGATAATGGCCAGGCCAATGACCGCCGAGGGATATTGTGCAACCTCTTTCAAAGCGCGCCCCAGATTGCGCGCGCTATCACCCAGCCATCTAGACATGCCAATGCCGAGCGAGCGCACCCTTTCAGAGACTGTGTAGGTACGTGGTTCCTCGCGGCCCCAGGCCCTCTCTGCGATGCGCTCCCGCCTCTTGGATCGACCAAAGCCCAGCCGGAACCGTTGCACGAGCGCCTGCCTTCTGCCCACCGCTGCTGCCCTCAGCGTCTTGCCCTCACTGGTGATTCTGACCCTCGGATCCACGACCGCGTAGAAGATGTCCAGTACAAACATGGTGATAGCTAGCAAATAGGCAAAGCTGACCACCAGGCCTAGCATGAGTGGCATATCGATAGTTCGAATGGCCCCGTAAAAGAGCATGCCGATTCCGGATACATTGAAGAACTTTTCCAGCGCAATGACCTGCTGCCACAAAACGACAAGCATCAGCGCAAAGCTGGTGAGCACTGCGGGCAACCCCGGCCTCAGGATATAGCGCCGCTCTAGCATGCGGTGTGACAGGCCCTTGGCCTTGGCCATATCCACGTAATCCTCTTGTGAGTAGACCAGAAACAACGATCGCCACGTGTATAGGCTGAAGAAGAAGCCGCTTACAAAGATTGAGAGAAATGGCAGGAACATGTGCTTGAGCACTATCGGGATATAGGCAAAAGTGAACTCCCTAGGCCACGCATCGAATGTCCCACCCGAAGTAAGCCCTACCTGCAATCTGAGAAAGATAACGTTGAGCACGATGCCAAATGCCCAGGCTGGAACCGCGCCCATGGGTGAAAGGGTTACGACCAACCTGTCCAGCCAACCGCCACGCCTTCGCGCAAGTCCAAGAGACAGAAAGAGGCTAACGAAGAAAAGCAGGACGTTCGCTGCGCCAAACACGATCAAGGTCCGCGGCAGCGATTCCTTGATCAGATCTTTCACCTCGCTCGTGCTTCTGCCCCAGGACCTGGTCTGTGCGTACCTCGACTCACCCCAGTTGAGTGTCAGGCCATCCTCGAGCCAGCGAACAGTGCGGAGCAGAAACGGTTCATTCAAACCCTCCGCATCCATCATTGCGGCTTTCGTCTGATCAATGATCTCGAACTTTTCCTCAGTGGGCACATCCCGTAGCCATCCACCCATGGCCATACTCATGAGCATCTGGTCGATCCGGCTCTCAATGATCACATCGACGTAGCCACCCAAGTTGGCGATAAAGATAGTCACCCAGACTGCTACGACAACCGTCAGAGCCAGAACAGCCGCCCTGACGATCGTATACTTGGCAATTCTGGCAAGGGCGCTGGGGTGGGCGCTTTCCTTCACGGCTTCTTCGCTTGGCTGGAGAGGAAGGTCTGTTGCAGTCATGTCACTCCTTCACGTAGCTGCCCGTCGCAAATGGCCGTTCACCGCGCATGGCCGTGCTTGTGCCAAAGGCTGAGACAGGGTGGCACTACAACCATAGGGAACCGGCCGTCTCCCGCTTATAGCACCCGGCTGTGTCGGCGCGCCCTGCGCTGCTATGGCCCATAAAGTGGATCTGTCCCATGAGAATAACGCCGGTTCCGTGCGAACTGTTCAGGTTTGCTGCCAGCGCCGCCACGACGGACAACCGGTAGCAGAGGCTCAAATGCACGTGACCCCTATCTCCACACTGGGCGACAGGGGTCACACACACTCACGCAAGGCCGGGCCGCTTATCGTTTCCTATATGTACGTACGTACAACGCAGCCCCGACAAGTCCCAGGAAAAGGCCGATCACCGAAGCCCCATATGAGACAAAGCTCAAGATGAGGTTCGACGGGATGACCCGTATCACCATCAGAAACGGCAGAACGAAGCCTATCAACACCAAGACAAAGCCCAGTGCAAGGATCTGCCAGAGCTGAAGTCCTCTCATCGAAGAAGCCAGCACGCAGCGAGGTGATTCGGCTCCGGCTCGAATTCCGGGGGCTCCTTCACATCGCACAGTCCCTCCATAAAGTGCGGGCAGCGCGGGTGGAACCTGCATCCTGGCGGAGGGTCAATCAGGCTCGGCGGCTCGCCGGGCGGCACCTCTTTGAAGGTCAGGGCATTTCGATAGTCCGGGTCCGAAGTGGCCGCCAGCAGTGCGTGCGTATAGGGATGGAGCGGGTTGCGCAATAGATCGCTCACCGGTGCCTTCTCGACGATGCGGGCCGCATACATCACAAAGATCCGCTCGGAGAAATAACGGACGGTCGACAGGTCGTGGGTGATATAGATAACCGCCAGGTTGTGAGATGCCTGCAGCCCCCGCAGTAGCCGCAGGATCTCCACCCGCACCGAAGCGTCAAGCATAGAGACGGGCTCGTCTGCCACGATCAGCTTGGGCTCCAGCATCATCGACCTGGCGATAACCACACGCTGCTGCTGGCCTCCGCTGAGCATATGGGGGAACTTGTTCACAAAGTCGTCGATGGGGGTCATCTTGACCTCTTCCATGACCTCGCGCAGGCGTTCGTTTCGTGCCTCTTTGCTCTTCACCCCATTGACGATCATCGGCTCTTCCAGGATGCGCTGGACATTCATAAAGGGCGGTAGCGCGCCATAGGGGTCCTGCTGAACATAGCCGACGTTGGAGCGGTAGGCCCGCATCTCACGCGGCGCCAGCTCAGCGAGGTTGACGCCATCAAAGATGACATCCCCCTTGGTCGGTTGGTAGAGGCCCAAGATCGTCTTCATCAAGGTGGTCTTGCCACAGCCACTCTCGCCGACCACGCCGATCGCCTCCCCAAAGCCGAGATCAAAATTCACGCCGTCCACTGCGCGCACATATCCAGCGTGACCAAATCCCCAACGCCGCAATTCAAACCAGACGCGCAGATTGTGAATCGATAGCAGGGCGCCATTCGTTGATGCTTCTGGTGCAGTTTCCATTGCTGACAGCTTCTCCTCGCCGAGATTCTCGTTCATAGTCGCAGACATGGTATGCTCCTAGCCTCACTCATAGAGCCAGCACTTGACTTTAATTCTTTGCTGCCCCACCGTAGGTGGCTCCTCCGAGCACTTTTCAAAGCGCGAGGGACAACGATCCGCGAACCTGCACCCCGTCGGCGGATTCAGCAGGCTAGGCGGGTGGCCGATGATAAACTCTGGCTCCCGATCGGCTCGCAGCCTGGGCACACTGGCCATGAGCATCTTTGAATAGGGGTGAAGGGGCTCCTCAAAGAACCGGGAGGCATCGCTCACCTCCACGATCTGGCCGGCATACATGACCGCCACGCGGTCTGCCAGCTCGCTCGATGTAGCGATATCGTGCGTAATGAGGAGAAAGCTCACCTCAAGTTCCTGTTTGATGCGCTTGAGCACATTGAAGATATTCGCCTGGGTTAGCACGTCCAGCGCCGAGGTGGGCTCGTCCAGGATGATCAGGCTCGGCGCTGTTACCAGCGACATGGCAATGGCCACGCGCTGGCGCATGCCACCGCTCAGCTCAAAAGCATAGCGGCTCATAAAGTCGACTGGCACACCCACCCGCCGGAACATGTCACGTGCCTGGAGCAAGGCCGTCGGCTTTTTGACCCCGGCATGGACCATCATCGGCTCCGCTACCTGATCCCCCACCTTAAGTACTGGATTCAGGGCATTCATGGCCGCCTGGGGCACCAGCGACATCTGCGCCCAGCGGACATTGTGCCGGAACTCTTCATCATCCATGCGCATCAGCTCGGTACCGTCCAGATACACCTCACCCGTATACGAATCCACGTTCCGGGGGAGCAATCTCAGGATAGCCTTGGCCAGGGATGTCTTGCCGCATCCAGATTCGCCAAGGATGACCATGGCCTGGGTATAGTCGAGATCCAAATCCACTCCGTCTACCGCCTGGACGGGACCAAGGGAAGTGCGAAAATACAGCTTGAGGTCTCTGACGCGCAGCAGTTGCGATTCTGACATGATTTACAATCCTCGAAGTCTTGGGTTAAAGACACGGTCCAGGGAGAATCCCAGCAGGGAGAAAGAAAGCCCTGTGACCATCAACAAAACGGAGGGTTCCAGAACCCAATAGTACAGCCCCTGGTACAATGCTCCGTTAGATCGAGCCTCGCTAATGATCTTGCCCCAGGTGGGCAGAACGGGATCGCCCAATCCCAGGACCGAAAGCGACGCCTCGATAAAGACAAAGGTAGGGATCAGCACCACGAGTTGGGGGATCAACATCGGGATGATGCGCGGGATCAAGTAGCTGAAGATCAGCCGCGAATTGGTAGCACCATACGCCTGGGCAGCCTCGATATAGGGCGACTCTTTCACCTGCAAAAAAATGGCGCGGTAGGTCTTGATCCCCGCTCCAAAGATATTGAGCAGAATGAGCACCCCCAGCATCAGCCAGATGCTCCTGGAGTAAAAGGTGCCGATCATAATCAGAATCGGAAGAAGGGGGATGACCATGTTGACCTCGGTCACGCGCTGGATGAGCTCATCCACCCATCCCCCAAACCAGGTGGCGACGCCCGAGATGAGCATCGTGGTGACGGTGGTCCCCACAGCAGCCAGCAACCCAAAGGCCAGGGCAACCGGCGTCCCCCATAGGAGGGCGATCATCAGATCCCGCCGCCGGTGATCGGTTCCGGCTAACCCGTGCACCTGGCCATACAGTACCAGTTCCGCGTCCACGTCCGAGTCGGGCTCGAAGGTAATGGCGCTGATCTGCATGGTATAGGTTCCCTCGAGAGCAACCGGTTCCTCCGGGTCTGAATCTGGATCAGCCAGCAGGCCAATGTGCGGGACCTCGCCTCCCAGCCTGCGCTGCAACTTGCTATCCTGGGACACGCGGTACGAAACAGTCTGGGCATCCACCGAGACCGTTCCAACCCTGAGCTCCCGCTCGTCAGGCGTCAGCCACGTGACAGAGATGTGCGGAGCCTTCTCCTCATACTGGACGTCGAAGAAGACCGTGATCTCGCGGGGAAAATCATCATAGGCGTACTCAAAGGTCAGCGGGAACGAGATATCGGTCATTTCTTCCGTCTCAGACACGACCGTCTTCTCCACCGTGTCATCCTGACTGCTCACGACGATCGTCTCCGGGCGGTCGTGTGTAGTAAAGAGGTTTAGCCAGGCCGGGGCTGCCAGCTTGGGAACGTTGTACCAATCCGCCTCCGATCCACGCCAGAGCCGGACCGCTTCGTTGTAGGGCAGGGCAATCAAGGTATAGATCGAAATGGCGATCAAAGCAAGCACGATCACCAGGCCGATTATCGCCGACGGATAGTTCTTCAGGTCTTTTAGCGTGCTCCAGATCCTGTTCATGAGTGGGTGCCCTCACTTCCGATTCTGACTCTGGGATCGACGGCGGCGTAGATGAAATCCAGCGAAAAGACCGTGAGCGCCAGAAGGTAGGCATAGATCACAGTCGAGCCCACGATCACCGGCGTGTCGTAGAGGCCAATGGCCTGGTAGAGGGCCCGTCCCAGCCCGGGCCAGTTAAAGACCGTCTCCAGAATGATGGCCCCCGTCCACAGTGTAATCAACAGGAGCGCAAAGTTGGTGATGATGGTGGGCAGCGTTGGCCTTAGGATATATCGCCGCTCGATTGCCCTGTCGGACAGTCCCTTGGCCTTGGCCATCTCCACATAGTCCTCACTGGAGTAGATCAAGAAAAAGGTCCGCCAGTTGTAGGTTGTTAAGAAAAACGAGCTAATCAGGATTGAAGTCACAGGCAAGATCAGGTGTTTGGCCAGGCTGAGTGCATAGTCCACCGGGTTGTCCGGCGGCGGAGCATCGACCATCGTGCCAAACGGCAGGACTTGCAGCAGCGCGGCAAAGATCA
>JASFLR010000012.1:0-13530 GCA_050117995.1 Anaerolineae bacterium | reverse complement strand
ATGGATAGCGGATTGGAGGCGCATTATCAGCGCTTCCGTGATGCAGCACAGACTGTGCGTTCCGGGTTGGATCATCTGGGCTTCGAGTTCTTCACACCCGAGTCCTGCACGTCACCACTCCTCACGGCTGTTCGAGGCCTGCCAGGGATGGATGTGGAGGACCTTCGGCGCTATCTGGTCGACGAGTGGCAGATCATGGTCTCAGGTGGCCTCGGTGAGTTGCGTGGCAAGCTCTTTCGCGTGGGACATGTCGGCAAGGCTTCTTCCCCGGAATATGTGAATCGGTTCCTGGAGGGCATAGAGGCTTATCTACGACTTCAGGGTCTCAACTCGTCACCTAACCGGGGTGGTGAATAGAGCGTGGTACCGGGCATTCCGCCCGGTCGATCGATGGGGGCGTGACCGATGAATCAGCCCCACTCAATTGAGGGCTCGGAGCAAGCTGGCGCGATCTTGGCTGTCCAGCAGGCAGCGCTGGCTGCCGTCGAACCCGGTGCGGCAGTCCGGAGGCACGTTCGGCGCCGTGGCAACCTGCTGACCATTGGCGGGCGTGACTACGACCTGGCTGTCTTTGACCGCGTCTGGGTCGTCGGCGGTGGAAAAGCCGCCATGGCCATGGTCTCCGCCCTGCACCACATCCTGGGTGCCCGGCTCCATGGCGGTCTGGCCGTCACGAAGCACGGTTACGTCGATCCCGGGCTGGACGCCGGACCGGTCGAGGTTGTCGAGGCGGGACACCCCTTGCCAGACGAGGCAGGCGTGCGGGGCGCCCGGCGCATGGCAGATCTTCTTCGCTCCGCTACGGAGCATGATCTCGTGCTGGCAGTGATCTCCGGCGGGGGGTCGGCGCTCCTCCCACTGCCGTCGGCAGGCCTGCATCTCAAGGACCTGCAGGCAACCACCGATCTCCTCCTTCGCGCTGGGGCGACCATAGTCGAGCTAAACGCGGTGCGCAAGCATCTGTCGCAGATGAAAGGGGGCGGCCTGGTACGTCTGGCAGGCAGGGCGTCCGTTGTGAGCCTCATCCTCTCCGATGTGGTGGGTGATCCGCTCGACGTGATCGCCTCCGGTCCCACAGTGCCCGATCCGACCACCTACTCCGACGCTATGAACATACTGCGGCGTTACGATCTCGCTACCCAGGTGCCCCAGGCAGTTCGTGAGCATTTGGAGTCCGGTCAGCGCGGGGAGATACCCGACACACCCAAGGAAGATTCTGGGCTCTTTGCCTGTGTGCACAATCTGATCGTGGGCAGCAATCAGCTTGCTGCTGAGGCCGCAGTGCGTAAGGCCCGTGCCCGGGGGTTCGAGGCGCTGCTGCTGTCGACCTTTGTCGAAGGAGAGGCGTGCGAGGTGGCCCTCGTGGCCGCAGCACTGGCAAAGGAGTTGGTCGCCCATGACCGCCCCGTATGCCGGCCTGCCTGCCTGGTCTGGGGTGGCGAAACCACCGTTACCGTGAGGGGACAGGGCAAGGGTGGGCGCAATCAGGAGCTGGCTCTGGCCGCTGCCCTCTCTATAGAGGGTCTGACCAGCGTCGTCCTTGTTGCCCTGGGCACTGACGGCACTGACGGTCCCACCGATGCTGCCGGCGCAGTCGTGACCGGCGAAACTGTTGCCCGCGCCCGGGGGTTGGGTCTGGATCCCTTGGCCCACTTGGCGGATAACGACGCCTACAGCTTCTTCGACGCCCTGGGTGATCTGATCCGCACCGGGCCGACCGGCACCAACGTCAACGATCTGCTGTTCATCTTTGCGTGTTGATGGTCCGTCCGGCGGAGACGTATGCTAGGCCCGGCCGGGCAGGCAGCGAAAGGCGGGGATGCTTTCGATGGCTATTTACTTGTCGAGCCCATTGCCACGGGGCTACGGTACGGCCTGCTTTGCCCGGAAGCGGGTGGCGTTTGCTGCCAGTCTCTTGCTGCTGTTTCCGTGCGTGGGCGTGATGCTATTCACCTTGACTTCTATTGCCTCGACTGCCTCCGATCTGCCTTCGGTGCCGCGCGTCGATATCTGTGGCGACATTGTGGGGGGCACCTGGACGGCGGGAGGCTCCTACCACGTCACCTGCGACGCAACGCTGCCTTCGGGCGCTACCCTCACCATCGAGCCTGGCGTAGAGATCCAGTTTGCGCCGGGGATCAGTCTGACCGTTGCGGGCACACTGCTCGCCAACGGCACGCCAGATCAGCCGATAACCCTCATATCCGATCAGGAAATCTCCGAGCCCGGCGACTGGAAGGGCCTGCGCTTTGTGGCGGGCAGCTCGGACAGCCAGCTCTCCTGGTGCGTGGTAGAATACGCGACCACCGGTGTGCGCGTCTATGCCGGGCCAGGGGAAACTGTCGGTCCGGCCTTCTCCGATTGTACCATTCGCCACAACTCCCAGCATGGCATCCAGATCGAGGGCGAGGCGCTCGAGTGTGACGTGGGCTTAGCCCACCCCACCATAGCCGGCTGTACGGTTGAGGACAATGGTGCCTGTGGCATCTACGGTCATGGACATGGTGACGATTCCGAATTCTGTAGCGAATTCGCCCCTGGCACTGTCGGCGGGGCAATCACTCATAGCGCGATTCGGCAGAACCAGAATGCGGGCATATGTCTGCATGCGCAGTGGGAGCGACAGGAGCTTGGAGACGTCTGGATCGCTATCGAAGCCAATGCCATCTCGGCTAACGGCGGGGACGGCGTGTTTTTATATGACAGTGACGCTCCCTCTGAGGAGGCTTTTGATCTAGTCCATCCCCGCATCGAGAACAATCTGATCTACGAGAATTCCAGTGCCGGCATCTCGAGCGATGCCAAGCACGAGGAGACCGAGCTATTTGTCGTGAACAACACCATTGCCAGCAACGGCGGGGATGGCGTGATTTTTCACCGCTCTGCAGCGCAGGTGCGGTTCACCAACAACTCCGTTGTTGACAACGCTCACTATGGGCTCGTCTGCGTGGGCGAACCAGTTACCCAGGCAGCCAACAATGATCTCTGGGCCAATGCCGATGGCGGGTATGATGGCTGCCCGCCAGGGATTGACGACATCTCTGCTGACCCAGTCTTTGTCGATCGTGCGGTAGCTGACTTTCGTTTGGCATTCGGGTCTCCTTGCATAGACGCGGGGACCAGCGAGGGTGCGCCAGCTACCGATATCGAGGGCATTGCGCGGCCCCAGGGCGCGGGGGTCGACATCGGCGCGCACGAGCTCTGGTACCAGTACATCTATCTGCCCCTGGCTCTGCGAGAATAGGAGCTGTCTGTGGAAACCACTCAAAATCCCGAGCGCTCTGTCCCCTGGTCCTCCCGCGAAGCCTGGTGGGGCGCCATCGCGCTCTTTCTCTGGATCGTGACCGTCTATGCTGTATCCTACCTGATCGAGAGAAATGCCATAGCCGTTGACCCGGGGCTGTTCACTGCCATCACAGAGGCAGGGCTGTTGGTGCCGGTCTGGTGGCTTGTCATGCGCAGGTATGGCGTCGGCTTGGATGCACTGGGACTCCGTAGGTTCGGCGCTGGCTCCCTTGGGGTTGGCTGTGGGTTGATGATCATGTCGCTCCTATTCAACGCTGTGTGGGCTTCCATCCTTGCCATCTTTGATCTGCGAGCCCAGGTTGACTTGGTGCCCATCTTTGCCGAGTTGTCGTCACCCTGGTGGCTCTTGCTGGCCGGCATCGTTGTGGCCCCCGTTGTGGAGGAGCTCTTCTTCCGGGGATTCCTGTACGCGGGCCTCGCCCAGCGCTACTCGTGGCGCCGGGCTGCTGTCATCAGTTCGGCCCTATTCGCCCTGATCCATCTGCAGCCTTTGGCCATTCCGCCCATCTTTATCCTGGGCTACATCTTTGCCTATCTCTATCGCCGCAGTGGATCGATCTGGCCCGCTGTGGTGATGCACGTAGCTACCAATGCGCTCGGTCTCGGGGCAGCCTACCTGCTATCCAGGCTCACCGGCACTGGATGAGTTAATCATCTCTCGTCCCGGCCCCGCGTGGACCACGCATGCCGAGCTCCGCGTCGGTCACCCGTGCCAGGCTCCGCGTGGGCCACCCATGCCAAGCTCCGCGTGGGCCATCCGTGCCAGGCTCTGTGTGGGCCACCCATGCCAAGCTCCGCGTGGACCGCAGTCCACGCGATCACTCGTCCAAGTGTAGCTATGATATCAACAGGAGGTTCCTTGTGCGCAAAATTGAGATCCGTTCCGGCAGCGTGACAGCCGTTGCCACCCTACACGCCAACCCCACCGCAGACGCCATTTGGGCCGCTCTGCCAATCTCGGCGCGCGTCAATCGTTGGGGCGAGGAGATCTACTTTGAAATCCCCGTCCAACTGGCGCAGGCGGAGGATGCCCGCGACGTCCTCGACGCAGGAGAGCTGGGCTATTGGCCGGTTGGTCACGCCATTTGCATCTTCTGGGGCCCGACACCTGCCAGCCGTGCCGGCGAGATCCGGGCCTACAGCCCGGTCAACGTCTTTGGCCAGTTGGAGGGCGATCCGCGCGCATTTGACAGTGTGTCCGGCGGTGCCGAGATCGAGATCGAGCGGACGGAGTAGGTCCGGCACATGGGTGCTGTCCTATCCCAATCTCTCCATCAGGGTCCGGTAAAAGTAGGTCCGATCCTGCAGGCGGACAAAGCGGCTGACGTAGGGACTGGCCTGGACCGATACCAGGTCGCCGTCGTGCAGATCGTACTCGAACTGCCCGTCCACCGTCAAGATAGCCTGGTGATCAGTATGTACCCGCACCTCGACCCGATCGCTTCGCCCCAGGACGATGGCCCGGTTCATGCTCAGATGCGGCGCGATGGGCATGAGGAGAAAGTTCTGGAGCTGAGGGGGCAGGATGGGTCCGCCGGCGGCGAGGGCGTATGCGGTGGATCCGGTGGCTGTGGAGACGATGAGGCCGTCCGCCGCGTAGGTGGTCAGGTAGCTGCCGTCGATATATGCTTCGAGACGGACGATGCGGGCCAGGCTTCCGCGGCTGATGACCACGTCGTTGAGGGCATGGTGCTTCCTGCCCCGGTGGTTCTCGGCGTCGAGCATCAGCCGCTGTTCCAACCAGTAGTCGCCTTCCAACAGCCGGAGCAGGGCAGCAAGCCACTCCTCCGGTTCCAGCTCAGCCAGGAAGCCCAGGCGGCCCATCTTGACTCCCAACACCGGCACGGCCTGCTCGCAGGCCATGCGCGCTGTGCGCAAGATCGAACCATCGCCACCCAGCGTCACCAGCAGGTCGAGCTCGGCGATCCGGGCTGCTACAGCCGACTCGTCCCAGGTCGAGCCGATCCAGGTGGTCAGCCCGTGGGCTTCAGCCTCGCTCGCCATCTGCTCTGCCATCGGTTGCGTAGCCGGGAGCTTGGGATGGTGCAACAGTCCGATTCGATTCATCATTACGGCCCTCGTGTTGGCAGGTGATTACTGGCCATGTCTGCAGTATATCCGATTTTGGCAGCGCTGTCTACCTACAGCGCGCTGTACGCCTGTGGCGCGCTATCGATCGCAGGGCGCTGGGGACCCCATCGGTACGAGGATGGACCTATGATCAGGGCAGCGATCCAAACTTGGTTCTCCACGGAAACCTACACCAATCCTTGCCGGGACGGCGGCGATGTCCAGAGTTGTGTGTGCCACTAAGGCCTTGGACCAGAGAGATACAATGGGAAAAGACGACCAACCTCTGCTGACCGGCAGTCTCAAGCTCTTTATGGCTACCATGATCCTAGCCAATGTTGCTGGCAATATGTGGAAGCCGCTGCTGCCCCTCTATCTGCAAGAGCTGGGGGCGGGCGTGGGCCAGGTCGGGCTCTTCTTTACCCTTGGTGCCATTGCGCCACTTCTCTTCCAGGTCTTTGGTGGATGGCTTTCGGACGCCATCGGACGCCTGCAGGCAGTCGCCATCGGTAGTCTGGCCGGTGTGGCGGGCTATGCTGTCTATATCCTCGCTCCTTCGTGGCACTGGCTGCTGATCGCGACCGCCACAGGGGCCATGGCCTCCTCCTTTGTCGCGCCGAGCTACATGGCCTTTATCGCCGAGGAATCTACCGAGCAGACGAGGGGCCGTGTCTATGGGCTTTCGAGTACCCTGTTCCAGATCGTGGGCGTGGTCGGACCGCCCATTGGCGGCTATCTGTCCCAGTATCTCGGCTTTCGCACCTTGTTCGTCATCTCCGGCGCCCTGTACACGGCAGCCACCGCAGTCCGGTTGTGGATGGCCCGTGGTGCGCGTCGCCAAGAAGAAAGTCCTCGCGAGAAACCGTCCTTCGGCAAGCTGAGAGCCGACCTGGCAGGTATGGTGGGCCTGGTGCTGGCTGGTGGTGTGGTCACCTGGATCTTTATCTCCGACGGCGTGCGCGACGTGACTTTTGGCATGGCTTTCCAATTGCTGCCGCTCTATATGCAGAATCTGATGGGCCTGTCCAACGTGCAGATCGGCTGGCTGTCCTCTATGAGTAGCGTAGCTACCATGGTCTTTCTCACGCCTGCCGGCTGGCTGTCTGACCGGCGAGGGGAGCGAGTGGGCATTGTGGGTGGCTTTGCTCTCGTCGCTGCAGCCATGGCCCTCTTTCTCCGCAGCCAGGCCTTTGCCGGGTTCGCTGTAGTCTGGGTGCTCTTTGGCATAGGCATGGCGCTGGTCGATCCCGCCTACAACTCCCTCATCTCCAAGGCGGTACCCCTAAGGCTTCGTGGCACCGCCTTCGGTCTCTTTTCTACCAGCATCGGCCTCATCTCCCTGCCGGCTCCCTACCTCGGCGCCATGCTGTGGGAGCGCGTAAATCCCCAGTTCCCATTCTATATCCCGGTGGTTGCCACGTTGCTCCTGATTCCCATCGTCTGGTTCAGATTCAAGCTCCAGGCTGACCCTCTGCCCGACCAACCGTGACTGTACACTCCTGTCAACGGCACGACTCGGTAGTGGAAGACCATGGCTCCCGTTCTCTGAAACTGAGAGTAGTATACAAAGGCGTTGCTGGGAAGTAGGGTCACCCGATTTTTGCAAGATCAGCGAGCGGCTGCATCCTGAGCCCGTCGAAGGAGCCTCCGCTCGCTGTCCGAATCCGAATGCATTTACCCAGCGGTGGCAAATTCAGCCTCTTGACCTTCGACGCGATCTGCTGTAATATGTGATATAGATCGGTGGCTCGGGATAGCAAGCACTCGATAACCGTAGAATCTAGGCAGCGCACTGGGTGCTGTCTCCCCTTGTAGATACGGAGGGCTGGTGAACGCTGACAGCTTGGCACAACCTCAGGGTGCCCGCCTTGAGTTGCTATATCGCGTGTCGCAGTCATTCAACTCCTCACTCGATCTGGACACGGTGCTCAACCGGGTCATGGATGAGGTCATCGCGCTCACCTCTGCCGAGCGCGGCTTTGTGATGCTGCGCGATGAGGACGGAGGTCTGAGCTTCCGCGTGGCCCGGGGGATGGATCACAGCATGATCGATGCCCCCGAGTTCCAGATCTCGCGAGGTGTGGTCGAGCACGTGGCTCGGGAGGGCCAGCCGATGCTTACCAGCGATGCTCAGAGCGACGAGCGGCTGAGCATGCGCCTGAGTGTTCTTGATCTGAGGCTGCGATCGATCTTGTGTGTGCCCCTCAAGAGCAGAGACACTGTGTCCGGTGTCATCTATGTGGACAACCGGCTGCAGGCAGGAATCTTCTCCCGGGAAGACCTCGATTTCCTCGTTGCCATCGCCTCGAATGCCGCGATTGCCATCGAAAACGCCCGTCTGTACCAGGTTGCCGTCGAAAAGGGACGGATGGAACGTGAACTGCAGATGGCCCTTGGCGTCCAGGCCAGTCTTCTCCCCAGCGAGACGCCGCAGGTGCCTGGCTGGGCGTTTGAGGCACGATGGCAGCCAGCGCGCACGGTTTCGGGCGACTACTACGACTTTATTGCGCTCGACGGAGGGCAACTTGGGCTGGTGATTGCCGATGTCAGCGACAAGGGTATGCCCGCTGCTGTGTTCATGGCCCTTACCCGCAGCACTATCCGGGCCACGGTGAGCCAGCTTGCCTCCCCCGCTGAAGCCATCGCCGAGGCCAATCGCCTGATCTGTGCCGACTCGGCTGATGGAATGTTTGTTACGCTGTTCTACGCCCGGCTTGAGCCAGCGTCGGGTGTGCTCACCTATGTGAATGCCGGTCACAACCCGCCGCTGCTCTGCCGGGCAGGCGACCGGGGCGGTGCGGGCGTTCTGGAGGAACTGCGGCCCACGGGGATGGCTCTGGGCATCGTGGAGGATTTCCCATTTGAACAGCGCCCCCTTGAGCTTCAGCCTGGAGACTCGATTTTGCTCTACACCGATGGGGTGCCCGATGCGAGCAACGAGGATCAGGAGCAGTTTGGCATGGAGCGACTGCGGCGCGTGATCCTTGAGCAGGGGACAGCGCCGGTGGCCGATATGGTCTCTTCGCTGGAATACGCGATCGCCGAGCTGACCGGGGGCGCAACTCAATTTGACGACATCGCCATCTTGGCCATGAAGAGATTGGGTGCGTGACAATGATTGGCACCTTGCTAAATGAACGGTATCGCCTCGACGCCGAGATTGGCCGGGGCGGCATGGGCGTGGTGTATCGCGCCCATGATACCGTGTTGGACCGTGACGTGGCGCTGAAGGTCCTGTCGGCCAGCGGGTTGGGCACCGAGGGCCGCACCCGCCTACTGCGGGAGGCCCAGGCCGCAGCCGGGCTCAACCATCCTAACATCGTCACCGTTCACGACGTGGGGGAGGCGCGGTTATCGGACTCCACGGGCTCTGTGAGCCCAGTGCCCTTTGTGGTGATGGAGTTGGTGGAAGGTCCCTCGCTCCACGATCGGCGCCCGGAGTCACTGGAAGAGACCGTCGCCATTGCCCGCCAGGTGTGCGCTGCCCTGGAGCACGCCCACGTACGGGGAATAGTCCATCGCGACCTCAAGCCGGAGAACATCCTGCTGGCGGCAAGCACCGCCAAATTGGTCGATTTCGGTCTGGCCCGTTCGATGGCCTCTCGCCTCACCGCCGAAGGCGCCGTTGCCGGCACCGTCTTTTACCTCGCCCCGGAGCTCGCCCTGGGCCAGCCATACGACGGCCGCGCCGACCTCTATGCCCTGGGGGCCATGCTCTACGAGCTTACCACTAGCCGCCTGCCCTTCCTGGCCGACGATCCCTTGGCTGTCATCTCCCAGCACCTGCACGCCCCCATCGTCCCACCGCGCGCGCGAGATGAGGAGATCCCGCCCGCCCTCGATGCCCTCATCCTCCGTTTGCTCAGCAAGAACCCACAGGAGCGCCCGACCTCGGCTTCCGAGGTATTGTGTGCTCTTGAGTCGCCCGGCATTCTCGACCGGGAAGCTACCCCGACCCGGGAGCTGTCGGTGCTGGAGCGGATCGAGCGGGGCCGGCTGGTGGCACGTGAGGCAGAGCTTTCCCAAGCTCGCGCTCTATGGAACAAATCCAGCGCGGGGGAGGGAGGGATGTTGCTGGTCAGTGGCGAGCCGGGCGTTGGCAAGACCCGATTGGTCCGGGAGCTGTGCACTGAGGTGCGGGTGGCCGGCGACCGGGTCCTGGTGGGAGAGTGCTATGCCGAGGGCGGTGCGCCTTATGCCCCCTTTGCCCAGATCCTGCGGCGCGCTTTCCGCGATGGTGCGGGGGACGAGTTGGCCGCGGCCTTGCCCGATTTTGTGCTGGCCGACCTGCTGACCCTGGCCCCCAGCCTGCGCCTGCGCTTCCCCGACGTCCCACCCAACCCATCTCTGGACCCCAAGTCAGAGCAGCAGCGGTTGTTCGAAAGCGTCGTCGCGTGCTGTCACTCGATGTGCAGAGAGGCACCGGTGCTGGTGGTGTTGGAGGACGCCCACTGGGCCGATAGCGCTAGCCTGGCGCTGCTGCGCCATCTGGCTCGCCGCACCCGCCGCCAGTCGCTATTGCTCGTGGCCACCTATCGCGAGGTGGAACTGGACCAGACGCTGCCCTTCCAGGAGGTGCTGCTGGACCTGAACCGGGAGCGGCTGGCCACCCGGCTCAGGCTCTCGCGGCTGGACCAGGAGGGCACCCGTGCCATGCTAGCAACCCTATTCGCCGAGGAGATCACGCCCGAGTTTCTGGATGGCATCTACACCGAGACTGAAGGCAACCCGTTCTTTGTGGAAGAGGTCTGCAAGGCGCTGGTTGAGAGCGGGCAGGTCTACTTCGCTGACGGGGCCTGGGGCCGGTTGGAGATGGAGGAGCTGGAGATTCCGCAGAGCGTGCGGGTGGCGATCCAGTCGCGGGTGGGCAAGATGCCAGTCGGTTGCCAGGAGATGTTGCGCCTGGCGGCGGTGTTGGGGCGGGAATTCGAGTTCGAGACCCTCTTGGCCGCCGGTGATGCGGGCGAGGAGGAGCTGATCGAGACACTGGAATCCGCTAGCCAGGCACAACTCGTTGAAGAGGTAGGCGCAGGTCGCGATGTGACCTTTGCCTTCACCCATGCCCTGATCCCGGCCACGCTATATGAAGGGGTGAGCACATTGCGCCGCCGCCGTTTGCACCTCCGGGTGGCGGCCGCCATCGAGCGGCTGCACCCCGACGATTTTGAAGCGCTGGCCCGCCACTACGCCGAGGCCGGGGACGAGGAGCGCGCGTTGCTCTACCACGTGCAGGCGGGCGAACGTGCCTCCGCAGCCTACGCCAACCTCGAGGCCGAGGGCCATTACCGGGCTGCTCTGGAGTTGGTGGACGAGGAAGCAGAGCGTGCGGATTTGCTGTGGCGTCTGGGGCGGGCCCTAAACCGCCAGAGCCGCTACGAGGAGGCGATTGAGGTCTGGCGGGAGGGTATCGCGAGGTACCAGGCCAGCGGGAACCAGGATGGGGTGGCCCGGCTGTACGCACGCTCGGCCCGGGCGGCCTGGATGCTGGGCGATACGCCGCGCGGATTGAAGATCTGCCGGGAGGGGATGGCTGCCACGGCCGGTGCGCAGGAGAGCCGGGACCTGGCCGGCCTCTTGCACGAGACGGGGCGGGCCTGCCATTTCAACGGCCTGCTCGGCGAGGCCGGTCCGCTCTGCCGCCAGGCGCTGGAGATGGCCGAGCGGCTGGGCGCTGTAAGGGTGCAGGCCGAGGCCCTGACCACGCTGGGCATCCTGCCGGGCCAGCCCTATGAGGAGGCCATGTCCGGCCTGACCCGGGCCGTTGAGCTGGCCGAGTCCCATGGACTGCTGGACCAGGCAGCTCGGGCCCACAACAATCTGGGCGTCCTGCAGCGCGATGTTCGGGCTGGGCGCGAGCACTTTCTCCGGGCGGCGGAGCTGGACCGGCATAGGGGTGAGATCCTTGGCGAGCTCTTCTACAAATACAATGCAGCTTATCGCTTGCTCTTTCTAGGTGAGCTCGCGGAATTCGAAGAGACGCTCCCAAAGCTCTGGCAGCTTTTGGACACCGTCGGAGAGCCCGGCTTGATGACCGCAAACCTGCGCACCTTAGAGGCCCTGATCCTGCGATACCGTGGAGAGCTAGTGGAAGCGCTCGAGGAACTGAAATCACTCCGGGAAGATGCACGAGCAGCAGGTGATCTGCAGAGTTTGGCGTACCTGAGTGCAGAGCTGGCCATGGTCAGCGTCTGGGAGGAGGTTGGGGAAGATGAGGACGTCGAAGCCACCCTGAAGGAGACGCTGTACCTTGGTGAGCGAGGGATGAGGACAGAAGTTCTAGCCCTGTGTCTACTGAGCGTGCGGCATGCCCGCCAGGGGGACCAAGAAGCTGCCCGCCACCTGCTGGCAAGAGCGCACGAACAAACCCCTCAGCTTTACGGGGAACCGTTTCTGCCGTGGGCCAAGGCCGAGTTGGCCCTGGCTGAAGGGCACTGGTCCGCGGCGCTGTCGGCTTTCGAGACCACCGTTGAAACGCTGGGCCAGCAGAACCTGCGCTGGTACCGGGCGCGCACCTTGATCGAATGGGCCAATGCCCACCTGGCCCGCGGCGCGTCTGGAGACCGCGAACGCGTGGAGGAGCTTCTCCGCGAGGCGCAGGCCGAATTCGAGGCCATGGGTGCCCACGGCTACGTCGACCGCGTCACAGCGCGCCTGGAGACATTGGGCGCCGGATCGCCGGCGCTTTGAGAACCCTCGGGCCGGAGGTTTTCCCGAGCGCATCTCTGGAAGGATTTACTGCCGAAACGTACACATCATCGCCACGCGTTTCCCCTGACATACACTCGACCTGGTATGTGATCGTAGTGTCGGATCAGCCCGGGCCAGTGGCCCCCATACAATCCCAGGAGGGAAACATGAGAGGTTCAATGGTCAGAAGCTCCGTCTTTGTCCTTGTCACTCTTGCGCTGCTGGCAGGCGGCTTCTTCGCCGGTCGCCTACTGGCCGGGTCGAAAGCTGTCCAGGCCCAATCCGGGCCAGACCCTGTCTCTCCAGCCAGCGTCGACGCGGTCGAATCCTTCAACTGCCTCAACGTCGCCAACGTAGCAGCCTATGACAATCGCATCCATGTGCGCTGTCTCACGTCTCCTGGCGACAATGTCTGGTTCTTTGCCTATCCCATCGGCGGGGCCAATGGGTACACGGCCAGCCGCATGTTGGCCGTCGCCCAGACTGCTCTCGCACTGGGTGAGCGCGTGTATATCTACTACAGACTGAGTTCCGACTCGAACCCACCGGGCTGCGACCCCGGCGACTGCCGCCTCATGACCGGCATATCGATGGTGACCTGGTGATGGATGCAAGGCGTACCTTGATCATGCTGCTGGTCGTGACCGGCATGGTGCTGGCCTTTTTGGCGGGCGCGGCAACAGCTACCGGCAGTGCCCCGGCATCAGTCGAGGCGCTGACGCACGCTCAGTGGGCCGCCGTGCAGGCCTCCAATGCACTGCTGTTGGACCAGGGACCAGTCACCGTCTATCTACCGTTGGTGCTGCGCAATCACTAGTACAGCGGCGCGCCTGTGGTAAGATCAGCGTGTTCGATAGGCTACTAATGACGCGTTTTGTCACTGCGAGGCCCTGCAGGGCCGAAGCAGTCTCCACCTGAGCAATTGGGGACTGCGCCTCTCCAGAGCGAGAGGACCTCGCTGCGCTCGTGGCAATGACAGACTTGCGTCATTTCACACGGAGTGGCATCCAATCCATGGATGAGCTCGCGGTGGCTCCTCAGATCCACGGTTAGTGCTGCCCCATTTCTAGCATAGCGGGGCGCCTGTGGTATAATCGGCGTGTCCGATAGGCTCGTAGTGGATCTGAGGATCTACCACACTCCCGACGGCGAACCAAGGTAGATTGCCCTCGGTCACTCACGGGCCTGAAGCGACGTGCTTTGAAATCTCTATCTATCGATCCTGGGGGAGCCATCATGGAAAAGCTGGAAACCATCGTCGAAGATATACGTTCCGAGTTCGAGGCCAAGAGCGCCGTGCGCGACACTGCACTGCAGCGCTCCCGCACCCTCATCCGCTATTGCGCCAACGCCATCCGCGCTGCCCACCGCGGCGACTGGGCCGAGGGAGAGGAGCTGCTGACCACAGCCAGTCAGGCTGCACGTGAGCTGGTGGCTGACCTGGAGGACTATCCCGACCTCTTTTAT
>JASFLR010000011.1:0-14556 GCA_050117995.1 Anaerolineae bacterium | reverse complement strand
TCTGCCATGCGTGTCACTACTCGCTCAGCTCCTACTCACGAGGCCAGCGCTGCCCATCGCTCCATCTGCTCGTGCAGTTGGCCTTCCAGCTCGCCATAGATGGTGCCCAACTCGTGGATTCGCATCGCCTGCTTTGACTCGGTGGCAGCAGCGATCTCCTCCTGTAGCGCTTGGAGTTCTTGCTCCAGGCGGTGGATCTCGGCTTCGATCTCTGCCGCTTGCTGCTGGCGAGCCTCCTGTTCCCGGCGGGCGCGCTGTTCTTCCCGCCGGAGCCTGCGCTGATCGCGGCTCCACTTGTCCTTGGCTTGGCGGACTTCTGGTTGTTGTGCCTCGCGGTTTCTGGCTTCCACATATTCGCCCCAGCTTCCCTCGAAAACATCCAGGGCCTGCTGGGCCGAATCAATGATCCATAACTGGCTTGCCAGCCGGTCTACCAGATAGCGGTCGTGGGTGACCAGCACGATTGTTCCGGCAAAGTCGTCCAATACCTCTTCCAGGATCTCCTGGCTGGCAATGTCGAGATGGTTCGTCGGCTCGTCGAGGAGGAGAAAGTTGGCGCGCAGGAGCACCAGCTTGGCCAGCGCCACACGGCTCTGCTCCCCGCCGGACAAGTCACCGATCCGCTTGAAAACATCATCCCCGGTGAACAGGAACCGGGCAAGGAAATTGCGGGCCTCGCTCAACGGCAGGTTCTTCAAGTCCAGTATCGTGTCCAGGACGCTCTTCTCCGGCTCGAGATCGCTGTGTACCTGGGCAAAATAGCCTATCTTGAGGCTGGCGCCCAACTGGGCGTATCCGTCCAACGGCTCGAGCTCGCCCATGATCGTCTTGAGAAAGGTCGTCTTGCCCGATCCGTTTGGCCCCAGCAGGGCCACGCACTCGCCCCGGCGTAGATCCAGGTCGGGGCAGTAAAAGAGTGGCGTCTCTGGATCGTATCCTACCTCCAGGTGCTGGGTCCAGACGACCTTGTCGCCGCTGCGCAGGGGCGTTTGAAGGTGCAGGCTTATCGAGCGCTCCTGAATTGGCCTGTCGAGGGCATCATCCTCTTTGAAGCGCTCCAGACGCTTTAGCCTGCCCTTGGCCTGGCGGCTGCGCTGTCCCGCCATGTAGCGCCGGATATAGTCCTCCTCCTTGGCGATGAACTCCTGTTGCGCCCGGTACTCTTTCAGGCGTCGCTCATACCGGCTGCCACGCTGTTCGACGTAGTGGCTGTAGTTGCCCGAGTAGACCTCGAGCTGGCCAAAGGTTAGCTCCCACACCTTGCGCACGGTCCTGTCCATGAAGTAGCGGTCGTGAGCTACCATCACTACCGTGCCCTCCCAGGTGTTCAGGTATCCCTCGAGCCACTCGATCGCCTGCAGGTCCAGATGGTTGGTGGGCTCGTCCAGCAGTAGCAGATCGGGGGATTCGAGCAGCAGGCGGGCGAGAAACGCCCGAGTCTTTTGCCCACCGCTCAGATGGGGCACGGGCATGTCCTGCTCCTCAGGCTGAAAGCCCAGGCCCATCAGCACGTGCTTGGCTCGATCCTGATAGGTGTATCCGCCCATGCGCTCAAAGCGATCGTGCAGAGGTGCATATGCTTCCAGCGCCGCTTCGGCTTGGGCGGGATCAGCCATTTCCAGCTCGAGCTTGTGGAGTTTCCGTTCCATGGCCTGCAGCGGCTCGAACACGGTCATGATCTCCTGCCAGAGCGTGTGTTCCCCTTCCAGAGAGGCGCCCTGCGGCAGGTAGCCAATACGCAATCCCTTGGCGCGGTGGACATGGCCGCTGGAAGGTGCCTCCAGGCCGACCAGGATGCGTAGCAGTGTGGTCTTGCCCGTGCCGTTGCGGCCGACCAGCGCGATACGATCTCCATGGGCAACGCTACACGACACGTCCCAGAAGATATCCTGCGGGTCATACGATTTCGCAAGCCGTTCCGCTACAAGGATTGACATGGTTTTCGGTCTCCAGACGCGGCAATTATACCATATCGCGAACTGCCTACCAATTCGATATGCAGCCGGAGCCGCTCTTGCTCGCATGAGGCGAACGTGGTAAAATAACGCTGCATCAAAAAACAAGGTTAGCAGCAAGGGGGCTACGATGGACCAACTCACCTTCGAGGGATGCGGCGGGCTGGAGCTTTACTGCCGGCGCTGGCGCTCTGAAACCGAACCAAAGGCTGTGCTGTCGATTGTGCATGGGCACGGTGAGCACAGCGGCAGGTACGAGAATGTAGTGGACTGGTTTGTGCCGCGTGGATACACTGTCTATGCTTTCGACCTGCGTGGGCATGGACACTCCCAGGGTACACGGGGTGCGCTAGACGACTTTGGCGAGTTCCGGGAAGATCTGCATGCCTTTCTGGACTTGGTGCGAGAGGCTGAGCAGGCACCCATCTTCCTAGCTGGACATAGCTTGGGTGGGCTGATTGCTCTCAACTATGTCTTGCACGATCGCTCTGGATTGGCCGGCGTCGTGGCTTCCGGGCCGGTCCTTAGCCCGCCGGGGTTATCGCCCTTCCTATTATGGCTATCCAAGGTGTTGGATCGGGTGTGGCCCGGCCTCATCCTCGATAGCGGCCTGGATACTTCAGCCCTGTCCCGGGACGCCGCCGTGGTGCAAGCCTATGTGAACGATCCCCTGGTACACAGCAAGGGCTCGGTGCGCATGGCAAACGAAATGCTGCGCGCTGTGGAATGGACGCAGGCCCACGCAGCAGAGTTGGCCTTGCCCTGCCTCATTGTCCACGGCGGTGAGGACCGCCTCTGCGACCCGCAGGCCAGCAAGCGGTTCTACGACAAGGTGACCGCTGCCGGCAAAGAGTACATTGAGTACGAGGGCTACTTCCACGAGGTGTACAACGACCTGGGCAAAGAGAAGGTGTTCGCCGATGTCCAAGCCTGGTTGGAGCGACACCTGCCGGCCAATGGGGAAGCTACCCTGGCAGGATGAGGATCCTGCGGCCAAGATATCTCGCTGCGCTGGCCAAATACCTGGGCTCGTTCTTGCTGGCCCTTGCTGGGTTGGGGTTGCTGTCGTCCTGCGGCGGCTCTCCTTTACCCGCAGAGTCAACCATCACAGTTACTCCCCAGCCCTCAATCACGCAAGACAAGTTCGACAGCCCAGCTCCGACCGCTGCTCTACCAGCGACAGTGGTGGACAGTCCTCTCCCCACGGCAGCTCCCGCAACGGTTGAGAGCCCTCTTCCTACCGCTACTCCAGTTCCGCCGGCGATTGAGACACCGGATCAGACGGCTTCTCCGGCAGATTCTGTTCCTGTCTGCACCGTCCGGGTGGTGAACACCTTCCCACACGATCGCGCCGCCTTTACCCAGGGATTGGTGTTCGAGGATGGGATGTTGTACGAGGGGACTGGGCTCAACGGGCAGTCGACATTGCGACGCGTGGAGCTGGAGAGCGGCGAGGTCCTGCAGTCCTACTCGCTGCCGCCCGAGTACTTTGGCGAGGGTATCACCATCTGGGGGGACCGGATCGTCCAACTGACCTGGAAGTCGAGGCAGGGGTTCGTCTACGACAAAGAGACTTTCGAGTTGCTGGATACCTTTCGCTATCCTACCGAGGGCTGGGGCATCACCCATGATGGAGCGAGGCTGATCATGAGTGACGGTACTTCGGCGCTCCACTTCTGGGACCCCGACACCTTTGAGGAGTTGGGTAGCGTTGAGGTCTACGGCGATCTAGGCCCGGTGGCCCGGCTCAACGAGCTGGAGTATATCCAGGGCCTGGTGTTTGCCAATGTCTGGCAGACGGATTTCATTGCCATCATCGACCCCGATACAGGCGAGGTGGCCGCCTGGATCGACCTGCAGGGGCTGCTAGGGCCCGAGGATCTGTCCGAGCCGGTAGACGTGCTCAATGGCATTTCCTACGATGCTGATGGCGAGCGGCTCTTTGTGACGGGCAAACTGTGGCCCAAAGTCTTTGAGGTCGAGCTGATATCGCCCACCGGTGCGCCCGCACCGGTCACGTGCAGATAGGCAGAGGCAGGGCCCGGTGCACATCGCTCTGCAGGCCTGTCAGGGATAGGGCTGGTGCCAAGTCGGAACTCACCACAGCACTCCCGACGGACAACAGTCTAGCGGAAGCCAGAAACTGGCGCGAATCGGCAGAATGGTCGCGTTCTCGCCCTGCTATGAGCGATGAGCCCGCTTGCCTGCTACGGACAATGTGGTAGAATGTCTGGGAAAGGCAAATTAGTGACAGGGAGGTAGAGATGGACGAGTTGGTCAAATTGGTTTCAGAAAAGGTGGGCATTAACGAGGATCAGGCGAGACAGGCGGTCAAAACGGTCGTTGGATTTCTGAAGGAGAAGCTGCCAGAGCCGCTCGCTGGTCAGCTCGGGGCAGCGCTCGAGGGGGATACCAGTGATTTGGGAGATATGGCTGGGAGCATAGGAAAGCTCTTCGGCTAGGACGGCGCCGCGAGTCGCGTATCCTCCTACATCGGGAGGTGAGAACAATGCCACAACCCGCGCATCTTGATCCGTCGGCCTTTGAAGCTGCTGGAGGTGAGGTGGGTGTGCTGTTGGTCCACGGATTCACTGGCTCTGCCGCCGAGACGCGGCCCATGGGCGTCTATCTGGCTGACCGGGGCCTGACCGTGCGCTGCCCCTTGCTACCGGGTCACGGCACTCAACCGGAGGATCTGACTCGCATCAGTTGGCGGGAGTGGACCGGTGAGGTAGCGTTGGCGCTGCAGGCCCTGCAGGCTCAGTGCACCACTGTCTTTGTGGGTGGATTGTCGCTCGGCTCCCTGCTGACCCTCTGGCTGGGCGCGCAAGAGCCAGATATTGCTGGCTTGATCCCAATGAGCCCGGCTATCAGTGTACAGAACCGGCTGATGCCTCTGACCCTTCTACTCCGCTACTTCTTCAGGTACAATCCCTTTGGGCCAATGGGCGATGATGACCTCAGCGACCCTCAGGCAGCCGAGCGAGGGTGGTGCTACGACGAAACACCGCTCTGGGGGGCAAGCCAGGTGTACCTGTTACAACGGAAGGTGCGCCGGGCGCTGCCAGAGATCCGCCAACCAGTGCTCATCGTCCAGGGCCGGCGCGATGCGCACCTTGAGCCGCGAGCCGCAGAGGAGGTGTATGAGGGTGTTTCCTCTGTAGATCGGACCGTGGTTTGGCTCGAGCACTCAGGTCACAACGTGCTCATCGATGGGGAGCGTGAATCACTCTGGGCGCTGAGCTACCAGTGGATGATGGAGCGGGTCGGGACCGAACCTACGTAGGTTTTCAGAGGGACATCCGTCATGGTTTTGGCCCGGCCTATTCGTCTTCTTCGGACTGCTCGTAGGGCGAGCCATAGTCGTCGTTGATGCCGCCAAACCGCCGGTCCCGCTGTCCAAAAGCTACCAGAGCCTCGTACAGCTCCTCTCGGCCAAAATCGGGCCAGAAGGTGGGGGTGATGTAGTACTCGGTGTACGCCGATTGCCATAGCATGAACCCGCTGGTGCGCAGATCGCCACCTGTGCGGATGATCAGATCGGGGTCAGGCTGCCCTGCCGTGTACATATAGCGCGATAGTAGTTGCTCATCTACCTCGTCGGCAGCGATCCCCTCGCGGATGATCTGCTGCACTGCGCGGACAATCTCGGCACGTCCACCATAGTCAAAAGCCACATTCAGGACAATGCGATCATTGTCTTTGGTCAGTTCAACGGCATCCTGGACTTCTTTCTGCAGCCGCTCGGGCAGGCGGTCCATCCGCCCGATGTGACGCAGTTTGACTCCCTGCTTGTGCAGCTCGCGTAGCTCGCGCCGGATCATCCGTTCCAGGATGCGCAGCAGGCCGGTGACTTCTGCCTCGGGCCGGCACCAGTTCTCGGTAGAAAACGCCCAGATAGTGAGGATCTCGATGCCGAAATCCACGCTGGCCTCAAGGATAGGGCGCAGGTTCTCTGTTCCCGCCCGGTGACCTGCCAGCCGGGGCAGGCCTCGCGCCTTGGCCCAGCGGCCGTTGCCGTCCATGATGATCGCCACATGTCGCGGCAGCGCTTCCAGCTTTTTCTCCTCCATCCTGTGCTCCCAAGGTGGTGATACACAAAGTGGGAAATCTTCGGCCCGCAGTCCGTCGAGACTGTCGACTTGGTGATTGCACCAGTAGATACTTGGTCTACAACACGGGGGGGCGAGGCGCCTCGGCGATGATCTCCTCAACCCCTTGGCCGCACACTCAAATTCGCCAACTTCTGTTCGCGACGGGCCGGGCAGCGAGGGGCTCGATCCCGCGCACAGGCGATGAGCCGCCTCACCGTCTAGATCTCCATGACTTCTGCTTCTTTGTGCTGGCCGATTTCGTCGATGGTTTCAACGAATTCATCGGTCAATTCCTGGACCTTGTCCTTGCCCCAGTAAAAGTCATCCTCGGAGATCATCTTCTCCTTCTCAAATTCCTTCAAATCCTGTAGAGCATCCCGGCGCAGGTTGCGCACAGCGATCCGACCTTCCTCCACCCGGCGAGATACTACCTTGACCAACTCCCGGCGTCGCTCCTCAGTCAACCGGGGGATGCTTAGGCGGATCAATGCGCCATCATTCATCGGGGTCAGGCCGATATCTGACTTTAGGATGGCGCGTTCGATATCTCCTAGTGATGATGGATCCCAGGGGCGGATGACAAGCAGACGCGGTTCTGGGGCGGCGATGCTCGCCATCTGGTTCAGCGGTGTCGCCGTCCCATAGTACTCGACCGGCAGCTTTTCAACCAGGGCTGGTGATGCTCTGCCCGTGCGGATGCTCCTAAGGTCGTCCTGCAACGCATCCACAGATTTCTGCATGCGATCGCGCAGTTCCTCCAACACCTCGTCTATCATCTTCCGCTCCCTCCATGCCCCATTCTACACTCGTTACCTGCCGAACGTTGGTGCATCCCTCGCAGGATGGAAACCTAGCCTAGGCGCTGATGATGGTGCCCACCGGCTCGCCCCTGATGGCATGCTGCAGCGCTTCGGGTTGCCAAAGGTCCACTACTACGATTGGTAGGTGGTTGTCCATGCACAGCGAGATTGCTGTGGAATCCAGTACCCTGATTCCTAGGTTGAGTGCGTCGATATAGGTCAGGTGGTCAAAGCGCTGCGCCTGCGGATTCACCATTGGATCCTCAGCATAGACTCCATCGACCTTGGTTGCCTTGATCAGCAGGTCAGCGTCGATCTCCATGGCCCGCAGAGCGGCTGCCGTGTCTGTAGTAAAGTACGGGTTGCCTGTGCCGGCGCCAAGGATGAGTACGCGTCCCTTCTCTAGATGCCGGATGGCCCGTAGGCGGATATAGGGCTCGGAAACCGCCCGCATCTCGATGGCAGTCTGCACCCGCGGAACCATTCCCAGCCGTTCCAGCGCATCAGCCAGTGCCAGCGCGTTAATGACCGTGGCGAGCATGCCCATGTGATCGGCAGTTGCCCGCTCCATGCCATGGGTCAGGCCGATTTGACCGCGCCAGATATTGCCAGCCCCCAGTACGACGGCGACTTCGACATCGAGGTCTCTGAGCAATCCGATCTTGGCGGCGACCTGGGCAGCTCTATCCGGATCGATGCCATATCCCTGGGGACCGGCCAACGCCTCTCCGCCAAGTTTGAGCATGACGCGTCGATAGCTGATTGCGCTCACGCGAGCCTCCCAGTTCTCTGTGCCTACTGGAGAAAAAATCGGTGGCTGGTTAGCCACCGATCTCAAAGCGAACGAATCTCCGCACAACGATGTTCTCGCCTAGCAGCGCGTTGTGCTGCTGGACAAGCTCTCGCACCGTAATGGCTGTGTCCTTGATGAAAGGCTGTTCCATGAGACAGATCTCTTCGTAGAACTTGCCGAGCTTGCCCTCTACGATCCTGTCCAGGATCTCCTCTGGCTTGCCCGAGTCCTTCATCTGCGCACGGTATACTTGCTTCTCTTCCTCTAGCAGACTGGCCGGAACGTCTTCCACCGTCAAGTATTGGGGCTTGGCTGCTACGACCTGCATCGCCAGGTCGTGTGCCAGTTCCTGAAACTGATCTGTGTTTGCCACGAAATCGGTCTCACAATTCACCTCGACCAGAGCTGCAACCCTGTTGCCGGCATGAACGTAGGTACCGATAAGCCCTTCAGTCGCTTCACGGGTGGCCCGCTTGGCAGCGGCGGCCATGCCCTTCTCACGCAGATAGGTCACTGCCTGGCCAAAATCACCGTTGCAGGCCTCCAGCGCTTGCTTGCAGTCTAACACGCCAGCTCCGGTTTCCTGGCGGAGTTCTTTTACCATCTGAGCTGTGATATCTACCACGCTTTGTGTCCTCCTAATACTCAAAATCTGGTTCACTGCAGTCTAATCTTCGTCTTCTTCGTCGAATGCTTCATCGTCGACGAATTCGCCGGAACGCAGTTTCGCCAAGGTCGCCGCGCCCAGATACTTTTCGTCCTCTTCTACCTCTTCGTCAGCTTGCACGGCCATCCGGATCTGGAGACCCTCGTTCGCGGCGGCCGAAATATGGTTGACCATCAGCTTGATGGCACGAATGGCATCATCGTTGGACGGAATGACAAGATCCACCGGGTCAGGATCGCAGTTGGTATCCACCATAGCGACAACCGGGATGTTGAGGATGTTGCCTTCCTTGACCGCAATCTGCTCGCGATTGACGTCGACGATGAACAGCAGATCGGGCAAGCGGGTCATGTGCTTCAGCCCACCAAGTCGCCGGTTCAGTTTTTCGATAAGCTGCTCTAACTTGAGTGCCTCTTTCTTGGTCAGCCGCTCAAAGTCGCCCGTGTCCCTGCGCTGTTCCAGCTCCAGCAGATAGCTGATCCTCTGCTTGATCGTCTGCCAGTTGGTGAGTGTGCCTCCCAGCCACCGGACACTGACATAAGGCATGGAGCAGTTCTGCGCCGCGACCTCGAGGTTCTCCTGGGCCTGTTTCTTGGTGCCCACGAATAGCACTGTGCCCCCTTCGGCCACAGTATCGCGCACCAAATTGTAGGCTTCTTCCAGGCGGACGATCGTCTGCTGCAGATCAACGATGTGGATGCCGTTGCGCTCGGTAAAGATGAACGGCTTCATCTTGGGGTTCCACCGCCGTGTGCGGTGGCCAAAGTGCACTCCTGCCTCCAGGAGCGCTTTCATGGTAACAGTAGCCATGGTATTTCCTCCCTACGCTGTTTTTCGTCCACCCTCTTCAATCCGCGCAGGGACCGGTGCTGTGGGGAGGCCATCAGGGTTGGCGAACTTGGGTCCGTGTGGCTCCAGTCCAGCACCGGCACACCCTGCCCGGTCTGAGGGCGTGCATGATAGTGCTACCGAGCGGCAAGTATAACATAGACCATAGCAATAGGCAAATCATTTGGCAGGGTTGATCGTGAGCTGGCATCAGTTTGCAGCGTCCGATCGCGTGGTACTGAGGTCCCGGTCACGATGGAACCCTAAGTGAGGGTCTAGGACCAGAGGTCCCTTGGAGATGAATGCATTTCATCCCCAGGTCCCATTGCGTACACCTCGGGAATGCGGTATAGTAGAAGGGGAATACCCCCTCCCACATATTCCCGCGTGCCTCGGTACCTTGAGGTTGGCAGGAGGTCTGTCATAGTGAGCATGCCCGAGGGTCTCCTTGTTGGAGGAGGCGACGGCATCCAACAGATAGCAGCTTGGTGGCAAGAAGCGGAAGCTGCTGCACGCTTGGGGCAACTGCCCCGAGCTCGGCGCTTTCTCCGCTGGATCCTGGCTTGCTACCCGGAGGATGAAGAAGCCTGGCTCTGGCTGGCCCGGCTGGCATCCAGCCAGGATGCGCGGCTGATCTACCTGCGGCAGGCCTACAGCTTCCATCCCAACAGCCGGCGGGTACAGGCGGCATTGCGCAAGGCTCGCCACCAGCAACTCGAGATGGCTGTCGGGAAGCTCCGTGGAGGGCGCTCGGTGCTACACTTCTTGCCCGATGAACGCCGCAAAAGCAACGGCAAGCTCGCCGGACGGGGCAGCAGCGGGACCAATGGTCGAACCAACGGGCAATGGCCGGGCATCGGCGATGCAAGCTATACAGAGCACCTGCCGTCCGCTCTGGAGAAACGCCGCACGGGTTGATCGACCTTGTATCTCTCTACGTCGCGCTCGTATCGTACTGCTTCACTCCCGAGGAGAAGAGCGCGCGCGCCGGTTAGCACCTGGGCCGCCCGTGGGTACCTGATTCACTGAGTGCTTTCGATAGCTTCGGCTGCGGCTTCCTCCGGTGTAGCCGCACCGCTGATTACATCCTCAACTGCTTTCTGCAGGGCGGCTGCCACCTGGGTGTAATTGGCTATCCGCGGGCGGGGGCGCGCTGTCTGCAACAACTGGCTGGCAAAGCGTGTGTAGCTGTTCTCTTCGTCCCAAGTCCCCAGGGCCGCCTGGCGAGTGGGTAGATAGCCAGCCGCTTGATTCCAGGCACCGGCAGCCTCCGGGGACATGAGTTGGGTCATGAAATCCAGGGCCAGGGGTTGGCGCGTCGCGTCAGATTCGACCAGAGCCAGGGCCCACCCCCGGCTGATCGCTGCACCAGCTCCATTGATCGCTGGAATAGGGGCCATGGCGGTGCTGGGCCTGCTGTCTCCATCGGTCAGATAGCGGTGCGCGCTCACGTGGGTCAGGATCGCCTCGTCCCCCAAATAGTCGCGCCAGCAATCGTCCGTTGTGTGATATCCAACCACGTCAGCCGGAAACACGCCGCGCGTAACGCCGTCTCTGTAGTACTGGAGGACCGCTGTCAGAGCGTCCTGTTGCAGAAAGGGCTCGTCGGCATTCTCCGCAGGCCAGGATCGCACAGCAAGGTACTGGGTCAGAAAATCGTCGTTCACGAGCCCGGCTTGACCACCTGCCGGAAAGATGTAGGGTCCCACACCGCTTAACACGCCGGGCCACGAGCGGGGCGGAACTGTCAGGCGCCCGGTGTTGTAGGCCAGGTGGTCCAGGTTCGCCTGGAATTGCAGCGCATATAGTTGTCCTCCGAAGGTACCTGCCTCCTGAGCAAATGGATACAGATCGGCGACCAATTCGGACGGAACCAGATCGTCGAGGGGCCGGACGACGCCAGCTTGCACGGCTGAGCCCAACTCACCGATCTCCAGGAAGACGAGGTCCGGCAGGAGCGAGGGCACCACGGCCTGTGTCGTCAGCAGAAAGTCCAGAATGCCGCCCTTGCCCTGGGGCTTTTTGAGGACGAACTCGAGTCGTGCGTCGGAATGTGCAGCCTCGAAGGTGGCTACCTGGTCCAGCAGGATCTGGCCGCTGGTGATAGTCTGCGTGGGTGTGAATGCTTCCGTCGTCCATACGGTGACCGTGATGACCGATGGCACCAGCGGGGTGCCCTCGACCTGGTCAGTGGGTCCAGGCGTCGTCTCTGGCGCCACGGGCGTGTCCACGGGCGTCTCGGGCACAGGCGTAGCTTCGATAGCGGCAAGATCGCATCCAGTCAGCAGCGCCGCTGCACAACCGAGCAGCAGTACAAGCGAAATGGCAAGCCAGGGCAATCTCGGACTGTGCATGGTCTTCACTGCCGGATAGTCTGGTCGCGACCCGGTCCCACCGAAATGCAGGAAGCCGGTATGCCCACGAGCTCCTCTATGCGGGCCACATAGTCGCGCGCTTGCGGCGGCAGGTCACTGGTGGCGCGGGCTGTGGTGATATCGGTGCCCCAGCCAGGAAGGGTCTCGTGGACGGGACGGCAGCGGGCCAGGACGGTCAGGTCTGTTGGAAAGGTCTCGATGGTCTGCCCGTCCAGTTCGTAGGCCACACAGATCTTGAGCGTGTCGAATCGAGACAGGATATCGAGCTTGGTGATCGCCATCTCGGTCAGGCCATTGACGCGCGCTGCGTACTGCAGTGTCACGATGTCCAGCCAGCCGCAGCGCCGGGGCCGCCCCGTCGTGGTTCCATATTCGTCCCATGGCTGCGAGCCGCTCCCTCGCATGGTCTCAGCGATTTCGCCCGACAACTCGGTGGGCATTGGTCCGGCGCCAACCCGGGTCTGGTAGGCCTTTACCACACCAACCACTCGCTCGATATGCTGCGGCCCGATACCCAGACCGGTCATCATCCCGCCAATTGTGGGGTTGGAACTGGTGACGAAAGGATAGGATCCGTGGTCCAGGTCCAAGAGCGTGCCCTGGGCGCCTTCCGCCAATATATGCTGGCGAGAGCGAATCGCGTTGGCAAACTCATCGGACACGCTGGAAATAAAGGGGGCAAGGCGCTCGGCGTACGCCAGATATTCCTCGACGATTTCGTCGATGTCAAGGGGCGGCTGCTCGTACACCTTTTCCAGGAGCAGGTTCTTGTCCTCTGCCTGCCGGCGGATGCGCTCGGTCAGAGTTAGTGCCCCATGCAGCAACTCCTGGGCGCGGATACCGCAGCGTGCTGCCTTGTCTGTGTAGGCCGGGCCGATGCCGCGCTTAGTCGTGCCAATGGCGGCGCTTCCCCGCGCGCCCTCGGCTGCGCCGTCCAGCGCGATGTGGTAGGGCATAATCAGATGGGCCCGTCCGCTCAACTTGAGACGGGCGGGCGATACATCGACCCCGCGCGCATCCAGGCCATCCATCTCGGCCAGGAGCTTCTTGGGGTTCACGACCATACCCCCGCCCAGCAGGCAGGTGACGCGAGGATAGAGGATGCCTGAGGGGATCAGGTGTAGGGCAAATCGCTCGGTGCCCACTGTGACGGTATGCCCGGCGTTGTCGCCGCCGCCGAATCGGGCCACGATGTTGGCCTCGGCAGCCAGCATGTCTGTGAGCTTGCCCTTGCCCTCATCTCCCCACTGGGCACCGAGGATCACGGTGATTGCCATCCCAGCCTCCTTTACTCGCCAAAGAGTGGCACAATCTCGAACCTGCCCACGTCCACCAGCCCCAGATCGGTGAGCTTCAGGCTGGGTATGACGGCGAGGGCCAGGAATGACATGGTCATCAGTGGATCAGGCAGTGTGCAGCCCAGCTCTCGGGACGCCCGAGTCAGCGACTCTACCTGGGCAGCTACAGCCTCCAAGGGTTGGTCGGACATCAGGCCCGCTATCGGCAGGGCGCAGGACGCTTGCACCTCACCGTCAGCGATCACTACCTGGCCTCCGCCCATCTCGGCAATGGCGGCGATGGCAGCCTTCATCTCGTCGTCGCTGGTACCAATGACCACCAAGTTATGCGAGTCGTGCGCCACACTGGAGGCGATTGCGCCTCGTTTCAGCCCTACCCCCTGAACCAGGCCTAATCCCACGTTGCCGGTGCGGTGGTGGCGCTCGATGACCGCAATCTTGAGCAGGTCACGGGCCGGATCCGATACGGCGTAGCCGTCCTCGATCGTTGGCTCCAGCCTCAGTTCCTCGGTGACCACTTGTTCGGGAATCACGCCGATGACGCGCGCAGGTCCGTCGCCCGCAGCGATGCTGAAATCCAGTGCAGTCAAGTCAACGTGGACGCTTGGCTGGAGCGGCACCTGGGGAAAGTCAGCACGGGAGGCGAGCATGCTTCCCTGTTCGGCGACCAGTTCTCCGGCAGCGTATACCTGCGCTATCTGCACCGTCTCCAGGGCGTCCAGTACTAGCATGTCTGCGCGGTATCCAGGCGCAATCGCACCCACGCCGCGAAGCTGAAAGTACTCCGCCGTGTTGATGCTCGCCATCTGGATCGCTGTCACCGGATCCAGTCCCCAGGCAATTGCCTTGCGTACGACGTCGTCGAGGTGGCCCTGATCTGCATCCAGCAGCGTGTCCGGGTGGCGGTCGTCCGTGCAAAAGTGGCAGAGCCGCGCGTTGGCAGGTGTCACCAGGGGCAGCAGTGCATGCAGATTTCGGGCCGTGGTTCCCTCCCGGATCAGGATGTGCATGCCCCGGCGCAGCTTTTCGCGGGCTTCTTCCAGGGTCGTGCACTCGTGATCCGAGCCGATGCCCGCTGCCACGTAAGCGTTCAGATCCAGGCCAGAGAGCCCCGGCGCATGGCCATCAACGGGACGGTCGCCAGCGGCTTTGATCTTTTCCAGTACCTCTGGCACGCGGTAGAGCACGCCAGGAAAGTTCATCATCTCAGCCAAGCCCAACACCCGGTCCCGCCCCAGTAGCATCGTGACGTCAGCGGCGGTCAGTTCGGCTCCCGCCGTCTCCATGTGGGTTGCAGGCACGCAGGAAGGGACCATGACATACACCTGCAGCGGCAGCCCCTCGCTTGCGTCCAGAATGTACTGCACGCCATCCAGCCCAAGCACGTTGGCTATCTCGTGCGGGTCACAGATGACTGATGTTGTGCCCAGCGGTACCACAGCCCTGGCAAACTCGGCAGGCTGCACCATCGAGCTTTCCAGGTGTACGTGCGCATCCATAAAGCCCGGGCACACCAACTTGCCAGCCAGATCCACGATCTGGCTGGCACTGTACTCACCAAAGCCTACCACTTTGCCATCATAAATGGCAATATCGGCGGCGTGAATCTCTCCGGAGAGGACATTCACCAACTGCGCGTTCCTCAAGAGTAGGTCGGCAGGTTCCTCACCGCGGGCGACTGCAATCGTAGCCTCAAGTGTCATAGTTCCTTCCCTATCCCTCTGTTTTACCGTGCCAGCGGAGCGG
>JASFLR010000010.1:0-14709 GCA_050117995.1 Anaerolineae bacterium | reverse complement strand
GAGCGGGTTGGCGAGCTCCCGGGCGTAGCTTCTGCTGAGGGACGCAGTCAGGTACGGGTGCGGGTGTACGACAAAGAGAGCATGCCGTCCGAACTCTTGATCTACGCTGTTCCGGATCTTGGCAAGATGGATGTGGACCTCGTCACGAATCTGGATCCCGGCGTAGTGCCACAAAAAGGAGAGATACTTCTCGAGAGGCAGGCGCTCGACTACTTGGGTGTCGCGATTGGGGATACGATTGCCGTCGAGCTGGATAGTGGCAAGACCCGGGAGATAGCGGTCGTTGGCCGAGTCCACGATGCCCAGCAGTTAAGCCCGGGCATTACCAGCCGGCCGACTGGATATATCGGTCCTGAGACCATGGAGAGCTTGGGGCTGGGCACTGGCTATACCCAGCTCCACATCCGGGTGTCTGAGAATGCAGGAGACAAGGCGCATATCAACGCTGTGGCAGACCAGGTCGAGGAGCATCTTGAGGCAACAGGCCGTCCCGTCTTTCGGCGGGAGGTGATTACCGAGAGCATCGCCGACCCATTCATTGGCACCATCGTTCTGATCCTCTCTTCGTTCGGGCTGATCATCCTGGTGCTGTCCGGATTCCTCGTTGTAAATGCCATTTCGGCTTTGATCAGCCAACAGATCCCGCAGATTGGGGTCATGAAGCTCGTCGGCGCTCGTCGCTCTCAGATCATGGGCATGTACATCGCCACAGTGCTGGTGTACGGGCTCATTGCGATCGTGCTGGGCATTCCCCTGGCAGTCCTGACGTCACGCCTTCTCATGCAGACTCTGGTAGAGGGATTGCTCAATGTGATGCCCGATAGCTACTCGATCCCCCTGACGATCATCGCCGCACAGGCTGCAGTTGGCTTGGTGCTTCCTCTGTTAGCTGGCTTGGCGCCGGTGATCCGGGGGACGCGTGTGACGACGCAGAAGGCGCTGAGCGCTGCAGGCATGGCGTCCTCTGTCTATGGCCAGAGCTGGGTGGAGAGACTTCTGGGCCACTTCCAGCGGATTGCGTCAATGCGCCGTCCCATCCTGCTGGCGCTGCGCAATACACTCCGCCACAAAGGACGGTTGGCGCAGACACTGGTCGTGCTCATTACAGGCACCGCACTGTTTGTGTCGGTGCTCAGTGTGCGGGCATCGGTCGATGCCACCGTCGATGACTTTATGCGTTTTCACCAGTACGACGTGTCGTTGGAATTGGATATGCCTTATCGCCTGGAACGACTGGCGCAAGCGGCAGAGCAGGTTCCGGGCGTATTGGCAGTGGAGGGATGGTCCGTGGGCGGGGCCATAGTGCTGCGGCCAGACGGCACGGAGAGCGACGGCATGCGGATCTATGCCGTACCCGCGCAGACTACGTTCATGAACCCCAGAGTCCTGGAGGGCAGATGGCTGGCCGCCAGCAGGAATGAGATCGTGTTAAACTCTGACGTCCTCGATCGAGAACCTGGTCTGCGGGTGGGTGATGAGATCGCGCTGGAAGTGGATGGGAAGGAAGCGATCTGGCACATCGTGGGGGTCGTTCCGACCGAGTCACGCGGACCGGCCATCTATGTGAAGCACGAGGATTATACCTACGCAACGGGGACGACCGGGCAAGCCACACAGCTCCAGGTGGTCACCAGCCGTCACGATGCCGAGTCGCAAAGCGAGATGGAAGCCCTGCTCCTGGAACGCTTGGGTGCCAGAGGGATAGGCGTGAGTGGGACGGAGAACACGCAGGTGATCCGGGAAGAGAATGAGTTGCTTTTTACCATCATCGTAGCCTTTCTCATCCTGATGGCCCTGCTGCTGGCTGCTGTGGGAGGCCTGGGCTTGACGACTACCATGAGCATCAACATCTTGGAGCGCGTTCGCGAGATCGGCGTGCTTCGCGCTATCGGGGCATCCAACGTGTCGGTGCGCAAGATCGTCCTTGTTGAGGGAATTGTGATCGGCGTCCTGAGCTGGACGATAGGGGTGCTGATTTCGATACCTGTGAGCAGCTTTATGAGTGAGCAGTTGGGCATTGCGCTTATTAACATCCCATTGATCTTCCAGTACTCGGTCGGTGCTGCTGTGCTATGGTTCTTTGTCCTTCAGGGGGTGGCTCTGGCTGCCAGCCTGGGACCAGCGCGCAACGCCGTGCGGCTCACAGTCCGCGAAGTGTTGGCATACGAGTGAGTGAATGATGGGCAAAAGTACAGCAATGATTGAGGGTTACCCCGTATATGGAGAGCCGAGCCCGGAGCTGATGGGCGCGGCGATTGCAGAGCCGCTCGTCGAGCTACAGGAGCTCCGAAAGGCCTATCGCACGCCGGCTGGTGACGTTCATGCTCTGAAAGGAATCGATCTCCAGGTGGACGGTGGCGAGTTTGTCGGCATCGTGGGCAAGTCGGGTGCAGGAAAGTCAACCCTGGTGAATATGGTTACCGGCATCGACAAGCCGACCTCCGGTCAGGTGCGCGTCGGCCCGCATGCCGTGCACAATATGAGTGAGGAGCAGGTTGCTGGATGGCGCGGCAGGAATGTGGGGGTCATCTTTCAGTTCTTCCAGTTGCTGCCAATGCTGACTGTGGCAGAGAACGTCATGCTCCCCATGGATTTCGCCGGGTTGTATAACTCGCCAAAGGAGCGGCGCGAGCGGGCCCTGGATCTGTTGGCACAGGTCGAGATTGCCGAACACGCTGACAAGCTGCCCTCAGCTGTATCCGGCGGTCAGCGCCAGCGCGTGGCGATAGCGCGGTCCCTGGCGAATGATCCCATGTTCCTGGCTGCTGATGAGCCAACTGGCAACCTGGACTCCAAGACTGCGAATGCTGTGTTTCGCGTGTTTGAGAACCTGGTGGATCAGGGCAAGACTATCATCATGGTCACCCACGATATGGATTTGGCATCGAGGGTCACTCGCACCGTGCACCTGGCTGATGGGGCAATCGTGAATGGTGGACGCGGGTTTTGGGCAGTAGATAGGGGGGCATAATGGCCAAGTGGCTAGATCGGCTGTCAAATAAGTGGGATCGAAATGGGGGGCGGCAGGCGCCAGCGCGCCAGACTGGTGCGCGAACGCGGGCCGGCACGAGTAATGGAGACCGTGCTGGCATGACGCCGACAGCCATAACCCTGAAGGGTGTTACCAAGGCGTATCAGACTGATGCAGGCCCGTTCTGGGCACTGAAGGGGATCGATCTTCAGGTCTATCCCGGCGAATTTGTCGCAGTAGTGGGCAAGTCCGGGAGCGGCAAGTCGACGCTGATCAACGTGTTCACAGGTATTGACCACCCGACGGATGGCAAAGTGGTCGTAGCCCAGACCGAGATCCGGGGGCTGAACGAGGGACAGATGGCCGAATGGCGTGGCCGGCACATGGGAATCGTGTTCCAGTTCTTTCAGTTGCTGCCTACGCTAACCATTGTGGAGAACGTCATGCTGCCGATGGATCTGTGCGACGTGTATGTGCCTGGTGAGCGACAGGAGCGGGCCATGCACCTACTGGAGCAAATGGAGTTGGCTGATCTAGCTTATGCATTCCCGGCGGCGGTGTCGGGCGGGCATCAGCAGCGGGCGGCAATTGCCAGGGCCCTGGCGAACGATCCGCCGATCCTTGTAGCTGATGAGCCCACCGGCAATCTGGATTCAAAAACGGCCGATGACGTGTTTGCCTTGTTCGAATCTTTGGTGTCCGAGGGAAAGACTATCCTCATGGTCACGCATGACGATGAGTTGGCTGAGCGTGTTCCACGCGTCCTGACACTTGCAGATGGCCTTGTGGTGAACGAGGCTTTGCATCCACGCGTCGTTGCTGCGGAGAGGGCTTTGCAGTGGATGCCTGTGCTGGAGGATGGCACGCGAAGAACGCTTGCGGGACGGAGGCCGAGTGCCCGCACGTCCTTGGCGCATGCGCCATCGGGATTCGTGGGGTAGGGTCGACTGAAGAGTACCTGTCACTGCAAGCTTTGTCCTTGAGGAGTCGGACGCGGTGATGGAAGGAGAAGATGAGTTGTGATGAGAAAATTCGTGATTGCTTTGGGAGTCGTGTTTGTTCTGGGAATGGTTCTGACCATAGTAGCGGCAAGCGTCCCGTTCCTGAGGAGCGGTCTGGCAGCTGCGCAAGAGGCAGATGGAGAGGATAGCCCCGAGCTGGCTCGGGTCGAGCCAGCGGACTATAGCGTGATCGCCGAAGCAGCAGTTGTGCCAGAGCATCACGCCACGCTGAGTCTCTCTGCCAGTGGCATTATTGCTGAAGTTCTGGTTGGGGAGGGTGACGCTGTGGAGGCGGGACAGCTGATCTTGCGGCTGCGGGATGCGCACCAGAGAGCGGCGCTTGCCCAGGCGGAGGCGGGATTGGCGAGTGCGCGGGCACAACTTGCAGCGCTTGAGGCGGGTGCCCGCAGCCAAGAAGTGGCTGGTGCACAGGCAAGTCTGGACGCCGCTGTCGCCCGACTGGATCGGATGCAGGAAGGTGCTCGCGCTGAAGAGATTGCCGCTGCAAGGGCGGGACTGACCGCTGCCAGGGCCTCTCTTCAGAGGCTGTTCGACGGGCCGGACAGGTACACGCGCATCGCTGCTGAGGCGGATTGGGCCAACGCTGAGGCTGCTGTGCGGAGAGCGCAGGCAGCGTACGATCGGGTGGCTGGTCGTCCGGAGATTTCGATGCTGCCACAAAGCCTCGAGCTGCAGCAGGCGACCAATGCCTACACAGCAGCCGAGGCGCGCTACGATGCCCTCTTTGACGATCCGGATGAGGATCTTGTGGCCAGTGCCCGTGCTGCGGTGACGCAGGCAGAGGCGCAGCTCGAGACCCTGCTAAATCCGGTGACCGAGAGCGAGTTGGCAGAGGCCAATGCCATGGTCCGCCAGGCACAGGCGCAACTAGATCTCATGCTTGCCGGTACCCGTGAGGAAGAGATAGCCGCAGCGGAGGCCATGGTGGCTGAGGCAGAGGCAGCCGTGCAGCAGGCGCAGACCTCTCTGGCTGACACCGAGCTGCGCGCGCCCTTTGCCGGGATCGTTGCTGACAGTTCCGTAAAGATAGGTGAGCAGGTCGTCGCTGGGATACCGGTTGTCGAGCTCGCAGACCTATCAGCTTTGCAGGTCGAGACTGATGATCTAACTGAGCTGGACGTGGTGCGGGTGCAGGAAGGGGACGAGGTCCTGGTAACCTTTGACGCCCTCCAGAGCCTAGAGCTGACGGGTAAGGTAGTGCGCATCGAGCCGATCGGCCGAGAGAAATTGGGTGACATAACCTACACGGTCGTTGTCCGGCTCGATGAGCAGGATGCCCGTCTGCGATGGAATATGACGGCCGTAGTGACTATTCCCTGACCTTCGTCTGTTATTGGCTTCATGGGTGAGCAGATCGAGCTCGCCACTGTTTCCCAAAGCGCTAGCGATGCGGAACAGCGGCGAGTTCTTTCTGCTGCCTGGTGAGCAATCGCAGTTGGCCCCGGTACGCGTGCAGGCGATTTGTGTCATGGCGGACAGACATGCTATAATGGAGTAGCAGAACCACGCTGTGACACTTTTGATGCCGGATGAGCCGGTTGCGGGAGAGCTTTTCGAATGGAGTATGGACGATGATCCTCGACATTGGCGATACCTTTCAAATGATCCTTATCCTTATTGTCGTCGCGGTCTTGATCGTACTGGTATTACCCTTCCTTTCAGGCAAGGGCAGGCGCTGAGCAGCCAGCGGTACGGATGGCGTTTCTTGGCAAACAAGGTTGTACCATGTACGGGGCACTCTTGCCAAGCACTGGCGCGAGGAATCGTGCATGAAGAAGGGACTGGAACTGACAGAAAAGGGAGTAGTACGAATTGCGCGCTCAAGGAGGGAACGGCAGTGGCTGACCAAAACGAGATGGCAGGGATGATCACACCGACTTTGGAGCTGATGCACCAACACGCCTCAGTTCGACGATACAAACCAGATCCAGTGCCACAGCAAACGGTGGAGGCCATCGTGGCTGCCGGTCAGCGAAGTTCCACCTCATCCAACCTGCAGACCTACAGCGTGGTTGCAGTCCTAGATGAGAGAAGGCGGACGCGGATGACTGAGCTGTGTGGAAACCAGAGACAGATCCTCGAGGCTCCGGTATTCCTGGCCTGGTGTGCGGATCTGAGCCGGCTCGACCGAGTATGCAAGCTGCGGGGATACAAGCAGGAGACTGCATACTTTGAGAGTTCGCTGGTGGCTATCGTTGACGCGGCAATTGCCATGCAGAACGCTGCACTTGCTGCCGAGTCCTTGGGTTTGGGGATGTGCTATATTGGTGCTATTCGTAACGAGCCCGAAGAGGTGATCTCGTTGTTGGAGCTGCCCAAGCTGGTGTTCCCGGTCGCGGGGATGACGCTCGGCTGGCCGGCGGCTGAACCGCTCATTAGGCCTCGGCTGCCGCTGGAAGCAGTTTTGCACTGGGAGCGCTATGATACAAGCGAAGAGAAGGAAGCGTTAGAGTCCTACGACCGGGCCATGACTGAGACGGGCATCTATGAGGGACGGCAGGTTCCTGTGCCTGGACGAGATGGAGAGGTGGAGAACTATGGCTGGATGGAGCACTCGGCGCGCAGGGCGTCAAAGGCATGGCGCACTGAGCTGGGCACGGTGCTGAGGAGACAGGGTTTCGGACTGAAATGATCGCTTGTGGCTAGGGTGCGTACAAGCAGCGTTGCCTTGGAGGTTGCGATGGACCGAATTCGACTGATCCACTGGAACGCTGACGAAGCGGAGGAGCGAGCGACCTTGTTGGTGAACGCGGGCTTTGCGGTTGATAGCGCTCCGCTTACGCCGGCTGAACTACGGGCGCTGCGTGAAGAGCCCCCGGGTGCGATCGTGCTAGATCTCAGCCGTGCACCATCGCAGGGACGGGATCTTGCACTGGCACTGCGCAAGCACAAGGCCACGCGATATGTGCCCCTGGTGTTCGTGGACGGCGCGCCCGAGAAGGTGGCCCGGATCCAGGAGCTGCTCCCCGATGCAACGTATGCCACATGGGACAGGATCGAAAGCGCGCTCGTGCATGCTATCAGCAATCCCGTCGCCGACCCGGTAGTACATAAGTCAGCCTTTGCTGCCTATGCGGGCACGCCGCTTCCCAAGAAGCTCGGAATCAAGACGGATTCGGTTGTCACGCTGATCGGCGGTCCTGTCGACTTTGAGGAGACGCTGGGAGAGCTGCCGAGCGGTGCAGTGGTGCGCCGTGCCAATCCCGACCCCGAAGGCGTGACCCTGTGGTTTGTGCGCTCCCGGCAGGAACTTGAGGATCAGATCGGCGAAATGGGGGCCTATGCCGCGGGTGGAGGTCTGTGGATTGCATGGCCCAAGAAGGCCTCCGGGGTTGTCTCAGATCTTTCTCAAGAGGTTGTGCGGAAGGTTGGCCTTTCCTCGGGCCTGGTGGATTTCAAGATCTGTTCAATTGACGACACGTGGTCTGGACTGCGCTTCTCACAGCGTGGGTAGAGACCATGCAGGGGGCGGTACCATGCCCGGGGATGTTCTTGGGTCTGACATAGGAACCATCTACTACATCCGAAGTGATACTGCATTCAATATTGCTCGGGCGAGAGGGCTTTGGGAAGTCTTCAGAATGCGCGTTGCAGGACGGAGGCCCTACTTGAAGCCGTTTCGCGAGGCGGTGGGAGAGTCCAGCCTCGCCGAAGCCTATTACCTGGGTGTCCAGTCTGTAGTGACGGATGAGATCGTGGGCAGCCTGGGCCGTGCCAGGGAGTTCAGCCGTGCTTTCTTGCCGGTGGGCAGCAAGACCATGCAGAGGGAGCGTTGGCGCCAGAGCTATACGTGGCTTCTCTGTGGGCAAGTCCGCCCGCCTATCCGAGTCTGCGGAGCCGGCGGGGGCTACTACGTGGTGAATGGGCACCATCGTGTGTCGGCAGCTCGCTACCTTGGCGTAAGGACCATGCTGGCTCACGTCTCTGATATAGACACAACCAAAGTTACCGGAGTGGGCGGGGAAGATAGGTCCGGTCAGCCCGAGTGTGTCGCGGTGTGCGAGATATGACATGGCTGGGCCGGCTTTACATGTGGGCAACGCATCGCCTGTACGACGAGCTAGCCTGGGCGTATGACGTGGTGAGTTGGTGTGTCAGCCTGGGGCGCTGGTCCAGCTGGCGCCGCGCTGCGCTCGATCAAGTGGTGGGTCGGCGTATCCTGGAGCTTGGCTTTGGGACGGGAGAGCTCCTGTCAGAAATGGCCGAGCGCGGCTGGGATCTAGTTGGGCTCGATGCGTCGGTTGCGATGCATCGTGTTACGGGGCGAAAACTGGCACGGAGTGGAATCGACATCCCTCGCGTCCGTGGAGTTACTCAGTGCATCCCGTTTGCCAATCAAAGCTTTGACACCGCAGTCTGCACATTTCCTGCCGAGTACATCTTGCATCCCGCTACACTCCATGAGGTAGCCCGTGTGCTCAGAGGCCCTGACCCTGTGAGCGGAGAGGGTGGTGGGCGTCTTGTCATGGTCGGCCTGACCATCGAGGTTGACCTTCCCTTTTGGCGGCGGTCAATGGGGTTCTTGTTTGGCAGGCAGGATGCGTCAGCGCTCGAGCGGTTTGGGTATCTGGCACATGCTGCCGGTCTACGAATGAAGGTGGTGGAGATGGATCGGGGCCGGGTGCGAGTTCCAGTGGTCATTGCGAAACGCACACTTGATTGAAGCGCCAATAGAGGTGAAGCAGAGGCAGCCCTACGGTGGACTTGGAGTCCTTTCAACTTGACCTGGGGCCTCTGTTAGCAGGACCTTTATAGGGTGACCTCGCCGGCCTGGAAGCTATCCGATCGGTTCCTTGGAGATAGTGAAAAGGCATGCGGGGTCGCCCCTGGCGATGCAGGCCACCTCCGCGGTCTTGAACTGCATACCACCGGTCCCCCAGTTCAGACCTTCCTGTATGATCCCCATGGCCGCGTGGCAGATGGGGGAGTCCGAGTGTCTTCCCCAGCAAACAGGACAGCGCTCGATGACATATACGAACTGGTCTGGCTCTTCCTCCACATAGCTGATCTGATCGCTGGTAGAGGAAAATGCCTTGGCCATGGCCCCCAGGCCAACCTTCATCCTGAGCTTGAGGGGCAGCAGGCGAAATGCCTTGTCAGCGACGCCTACCATGGCGCCAAAGTTCTTCAATCCCTGATCAAATGCCTTGCGTCCGGCACGAAGGGACAGCGCCCGCCCGCCGCGGTGCCCGTACATCTGCTCCATACTGTCATTCAGGTGGGCGAAATCCGCAAAATCAAACTCCTTGGAAAGGTTGCCAGGCGGGTAGTTATTGATCAGATGAGGCATGTTGGCCATGTTCAGTAATGCCTTCATGCCATTGGGCCCCATGATTTCCTCAATAGCCTCCAGGTAAATCCGGGCGATCAAGTTGGGATAGTAGTAGCCGCTACTCTCATAGCCGGTATCGGACATGACGCCTACCCTCCTTGGGGCTTGACCGAAAAGTCTCTGAGGTTGTGCTCATCATCGGCACCGGGTCCGCTCCGTGACTGGAGCACAACAAGATCGCGCGGTAACATAGGGGCAGGCCTAGCTGGACGCGCTCGCCAGCAGGGTCTCTACCTCCTCCTCACTCAGCGTCTCATTTTGGATCAGCGATTGCGCCAGTTCGTCGAGCAAGTCTCGATGCTTTGTCATGACCTCTATGGCACCATCGTACGCCCTGCCGATGATCTGCCTCACCTCGCTGTCGATCTTCCGGGCGATGGCCTCGCTGTAGTTGCGGTGTTCGGACATGCTTCGCCCGAGAAAGACCATCTCCTCACGCTCGCCATAGGTCATGGGGCCCAAGTCGCTGCTCATGCCGTATTCCATGACCATCTTGCGGGCAAGGTCTGTAGCCCGATCCAGGTCGTTGCCGGCGCCTGTGGTGATACGGTCAAAGACTACCCGCTCAGCAGCCCGTCCTCCAAGCATCATGATCAGGTCAGCCTGGAACTTGGTGTCGCTAGCAAGGTACCTGTCCTCGTCGGGCAAGACCAGCGTGTAGCCACCCGCCATGCCCCTGGGAATGATGGTGACTTTGCGTACTTTATCGGCCTCGGGTGTCTTGGCAGCAGCCAGGGCATGGCCGGCCTCGTGGTACGCTACAACTTCCTTCTCGTCATCACTGATCACACGGCTCTTTCGCTCGGGGCCAGCCATCACGCGTTCAACGGCCTCCTGAAACTCGGCCATTTCAATGGTCATCTTGTCGCGCCGGGCAGCAAGGATGGCTGCTTCGTTGACCAGGCTCTCGATGTCTGCGCCGACAAAGCCCGGCGTCTGGCGTGCCAGCGAGGCGAGGTCGACGTCCTTGCCCAGAGGCTTGCCCCGGACGTGCACCTCGAGGATCTTCTGGCGGCCGACCATGTCTGGCTTGTCGAGCACAACCCGCCGGTCGAAGCGACCGGGCCGCAGCAGCGCCGGATCGAGGATGTCAGGCCGGTTGGTGGCAGCGATGATGATCACGTTGGTATCGGTATCGAACCCGTCCATCTCGACCAAGATCTGGTTAAGAGTCTGCTCGCGCTCGTCGTGAGAACCACCCAGTCCGGCACCGCGATGGCGGCCAACTGCGTCGATCTCATCGACAAAGACGATACACGGCGAATTGCGCTTGGCTTGATCGAACAGGTCTCGAACGCGGCTGGCTCCCACGCCCACGAACATCTCCACGAACTCCGAGCCCGAGATGGAGAAGAACGGCACGCCTGCCTCCCCGGATACTGCCTTGGCCATCAGCGTTTTGCCGGTGCCCGGCGCACCCATGAGAATGACGCCCTTGGGGATGCGAGCTCCCAGCGCAATGAACTTCTGAGGCTCTTTCAGAAACTCGACCACTTCGCTCAGTTCTTGTTTGGCTTCCTCAACGCCAGCCACGTCATCAAAGGTGATCGTCGGCTTTTCGCCTGCGAACATGCGGGCGCGGCTGCGTCCAAAGGAGATAGCCTGGTTGCCGCTGCTCTGGGCCTGCCGGAAAATGATGAGGAAGAAAGCGCTAATGAGGATAAGCGGGAGCACCCAGCTCAGAATGCCAAGCCAGCCAAACAGGCCGCTGGGTGGCGCGACCTTTACGGTCTCAACTTCGCCGATCTGCTGCGCGCTCACGCCCAGATTGGCGAGCGAAGTGACCAGAGCGGTCTCTGTTTCTTTGTATGATGTTTTCTCTGTGCCGTCCGCAAGCTTGAGATCGAGGCTATCGCCATCGATGATGATCTCCTCGATGTTGCCCTCTTTGATCTCTTTTGCCAGATCCTGCAGTGAGATCACTTCAGGATCTGCCTGGCCTGGTGCGAACTGGTTGTACAGGAATACGGCTACCAGAATACCAAGGACCAGGTAGATGCCCCACCGCATAAGATTTCTTGTGTTCAAATCCACCTCCACTCGTGCCGGTTGGTAGTCTAGCACAGAGGGAGTAGTGTGTCAAGTAAGATCATTCACTGTTGCCGGCTCGCTGGTTGGCGCTGTAGCGGCAAAACGGCACTTGACAAATTCCTGCAATCGAGTATAATACGTCGCAACTGATAGCAAAAGGCTGTGACGGAGAGGAGTAGGTGGCGGGACGGCCGCAAGGGAGGCGGGGTCGTTGACTGGGAGCCCTGCCAGGACAGAAGCCGCTGAAGTTCGCTCCCGAGCCGACAGGTGAACGTCAGGATATATGCCTGACTTGTAGTCTGCTCCGGATGCCCACCGTTATAGGGGCAGCCGATCGCGGTGTATGCCGCCGTCGGTGCGAGGAGAGGACTGGCCTGGGCTGGTCAAGTGGGGTGGTACCGCGGGAGTCTTACGCTCTCGTCCCTGGGGGACGGGAGCGTTTTGAATTGTGGGGTGACTAATGGAACTCGGGAAGAGATGGAGGACAGATGCTTGACACACTTGACAGGCTAGAGCGATCTGCAGAGGAAGCGCTGCAAGCGATAGAGGACGCGAGTGGACTCGGCGACTGGCGATCGTCTTTCCTTGGCCGTAAGGGCAGGATTACCGAGGCAGTGAAAGCTGTGAGCACTCTGCCACGTGAGGAGCGGCCTGTGTACGGCCGTCGCGCAAATGAGCTCAAGCGGGCGTTGGAAGCAGCCTACCAGTCGAAAGCTGAGGAGCTGGAGAAGCAGAGTCTCGCTGGGGCGCGAACTGCAGATCAGGTAGATGTCACGTTGCCCGGTCGCCCCCGGCGGCCCGGGCGCCTGCATCCCGCCACGCGCACGCTGCGCGAGATCTATCACATCTGTGCAGAGATGGGATTTCAGGTATTTCGCAGCCGTGACGTCGAGACGGACGAGATGAACTTTGCCCTGCTCAATATGCCTCCTCATCACCCGGCAAGGGACATGTGGGATACCTTTTACACAACCAGGCCAGGAGTGATACTGAGGACGCATACGTCACCGGGACAGATCCACGCCATGCGGCGGTACCATCCTGAGCCGATCCGTGTGATCTTGCCGGGCATGTGCTACCGCTACGAGCAGATCACCGCCCGATCGGAGATCATGTTCAATCAGGTTGAGGGGCTGGCAGTAGGCAAAGAGATCACTATGGCCGACCTCAAGGGCACAATTGCTGACTTTGCGCGGCGGATGTTCGGGGCGGGGCGCCGGGTCCGCTTTCGCGCCAGCCACTTTCCCTTTACCGAGCCGAGTGCTGAGGTAGACATGGACTGTATCCTCTGCGACGGCGAGGGCTGCCGGGTGTGCAAATACACAGGCTGGGTCGAGATCATGGGGTGCGGGATGGTCCATCCCGTTGTCCTGGCTAATGGGGGCTACGACCCTGATATCTATTCTGGATTTGCATTTGGCATGGGACCAGAGCGAATCGCCATGCTCAAGCACGGGATTGAGGATATCCGCTACTTCTGGGGGAACGATCTGAGATTTCTGGAGCAGTTCGGATAGCAGGTCATTCTGGGAGTCGCAATACAATGGGGAGCGATCCGATTGCCCGCTGAATTCTGAGGGGAGACGGGCTGTGTTGCAGAAACTTGAGCTGATTGAGAGCGAGGCGCTGGGGTTACTTGCTCTTGTGGAGTCCCAGAAGGAACTGGCACAGTGGCGGCGCGACCACCTCGGGCGCGAGAGTAGCCTCGCGTCGGTACTTGGCAGCCTTGGCTCATTACCGCGCGAGGAGCGACCGGCAGTGGGTAAGCTGGCCAATGAGATCAAGCGACACCTCCTGGCGGCACTTGAGGCGAGGGAGGGGGCGTTTAGCACCAAGAGTGGCGCACAGGCGGTGGACGTGACCTTGCCCGGGCTTGCTGCTCGCGCTGGCCGGATCCACCCTGTCACGTCTACGATACGGAGGATGAAAGCTGCATTCCGCCAGATGGGCTTTCAGGTCTTTGAGGGGCCCGATGTCGAGACAGATGAGTACAACTTTGCGCTTCTGAACTTCCCACCGAACCATCCGGCGCGGGACAGTTACGACACTTTCTACACGACTCGCCCTGACGTTCTGTTACGCACCCACACATCGCCGGGGCAGGTGCGCGTTATGCAACGCACAGGCGCGCCGGTGCGCACGGTGATTCCTGGTGCGTGTTACCGCTATGACCAACCGGATGCGTCGCACAATCTCATGTTCTACCAGATGGAGGGCCTGGCGGTCGGCGCGAGTATCCGCATGACGGACCTGCTTGGCGCGATCAGGGGGTTGGTGGAGATGCTTTTCGGCGATGGGCACCGGGTGCGTTTCCGGGGACACTACTTCCCCTTCACGGAGCCAAGCATCGAGGCGGATCTGGCTTGCACGGTGTGTAACGGTGAAGGTTGTCGTCTTTGCAAGTACAGTGGATGGGTGGAGATCATCCCAGGCGGGATGGTACATCCTAATGTCTTGCGCAACGGCGGAATCGATCCGTCGCGCTTCACGGGGTTTGCGTTTGGAGCTGGCGTGGACCGGATCGCGGCACTGCTGTACCGCCTGCCCGACATCCGTGACCTGTATGCTAACGATCTGCGTTTCTTGAAGCAGTTTGGATAGAGCTAACGTTCATAAGGAGCTGCTAGATGAAAGTACCGATTAGCTGGCTAAAAGAGTATGTGGACATAGACACGGGAATCGACGAGTTGGCTGAGCGATTGACGCTTGCTGGACTCGAGGTCGGCGCAGTCGAGCATATCGGAGACTGGTGGTCCCGGGACAGCATTGTGGTGGGTGAGGTCGTCGAGGTTCGCTCTCACCCCAATGCCGACCGTCTCGTGCTGGTAGATGTTGCCTATGGCAGTGATGAGCCAGAGCAGTGTGTCACAGGGGCGCCCAATCTGTTTCCGTACAAGGGGGCCGGGCCGGTGAGTCTCAAGGTTGCCTTTGCGATGGAAGGCGCCGAACTGTACGATGGTCACAAAGAGGGTTTTGTCAAGACCCGCCTGAAACCCGCCAACATCCGGGGGATCCGCTCGCGATCGATGGTGTGTTCAGAGAAGGAATTGGGGATCTCGGAGGAGCACGAAGGCATCATGTTCCTCCCCGACGACGCACCGGTGGGGATGGCGCTGGCTGACTACTTGGGTGACACGGTGCTGGATCTGGATCTGACACCCAATCTGGCTCGTTGCTTCAGCATGGTCGGGGTGGCACGGGAGGTGGCGGCCCTGACCGGTGGTTCGCTCCGGTACCCATCCACAGATTGGCAGACTGCCGGAGCACCTGCATCCGACCTGGCCCGCGTCGAGATCGAGGATCCGGACCTGTGCAGCCGCTACATTGCTGCTATCATCAACGACGTGGAGATC